>NC_013930.1 GCF_000025545.1 Thioalkalivibrio sp. K90mix | reverse complement strand
TGAACCAGCAAGGCTGGCGGAGGCCATGATCCCCGGTTCAACCGGGAGACTCAAGGTGCCGCCAACCCGACCGGGGTGAAGTTTACGCGGGACAGGCCCGCGATCAAGCTCCTACTGGGTGACCCGGTAGGTGTTTCCGTGACGAATCAACCGGACCGGCTGACCTACACCGAAGGATTGGTCGACGCCCTGGGTGACAACCACCTGGCGACCGTCTTCAAGCTCTACCTGGAGCTCCAATCCTTGCTGCTGCGCCATCCGCTGATCAGCTCGAGAGCCAATCGCCGATCCCGCCGCTGCTGCCGCGGTCTGCGCGATCCGTCGCGTCGCACCATCGCTTACCTGGTTGCCTACCGCAGCTCCCGCCGCAGCACCGGCAATGGCGCCAATGGTTCCACGCTGACCCGCACGCGAGTCCTCCTGGACCCGAACACTACGGATATCAGTCACGGTTCCGTTCACAACGGTACCCGGAGTCCGGGCCTGATTGACGGAGTAGTCCCCGCTGCCGATCGGCGTATTCGCACAACCGACCATCACCAGGGATGCCAGAACAACAATCACGAGCTTCATCTTTCGCATGGTGTTTCTCCTGAACATGCGACCCCGCTCCACCGGGACCGCTGAATAAGCACAAAACCCGAGGTGTTCTGGTCAAGTGAGAACGGACACCCATTCTAAGCAACAGCCTTTTCCCACTCCCGGGGGGTAAGTTGGCCCAGGGCCGTGTGGGGTCGGACGCTGTTGTACTGCATTTCGATGTACTCCACGACATCCAGTCGGGCGGCCTCGCGGGTACGGTAGGTCCGGGCGTCGGTCCACTCGCTTTTCAGTGCGCCGAAGAAGCGCTCCATCACCGCGTTGTCCCAGCAGTTGCCCTTGCGGCTCATGGAGGGCACGAAGCCCAACGCATCCAGCCGTTCCTGGTAGCGCGTGGCGGCATACTGGCTACCCTGATCCGAGTGATGGATGAGCCCCGGCGCCGGTCGCCGGTGCCGGACCGCCATCTCCAGCGCCTCCAGGGTCAGCTCCACCGGCATGCCGTCGGCCAGGGCATAACCGATGACCTGGTGGTCATACAGGTCCAGGATCGCCGCCAGATAGACCCAGCCTTCGAAGGTCCACAGCGCCGTGATATCGGCCACCCAGATCTCGTTGGGCCCTTCAGCCCGGAACTGGCGCCGCAGCACGTTCGGGGCCACCGGTAAGCGGTGCTGACTGTCGGTCGTCGAGATCCACCGCCGACGGCGCTGCTGACACTCGAGACCGGCTTCCCGCATCAGGCTCCGAGCCCGGTGCCGTCCCACGGCAAAGTCCCGTTGGCGCAGCTCATATGCCATCCGGCGGCTCCCCGCTCGGTGGCGTAAGTGCTGGTCCACCGAACGCACATGCCACAGCAGCTCGGCATGGATCGGATCAGCCGCATCCTCGCGCTGGCGCCATTGGTAGAATCCACTCCGGGAGACCCGCAGGGTCCGGCACAGCAGGGTCACCGCATGGTTCGCCTTCTCCGCCTCAATGAACCGATATCTCAGTCCGACTCGTTGGCGAAGAAGGCCGCCGCCTTTTTTAAGATGGCCCGCTCTTCCCGCAGCCGCCGATTCTCCTCGCGCAGCCGCCGCAACTCCTGTTCCTGACCGTTCGAGGCCGGCTCAGTAACGGCTTCGCCGGCCGCCTTGCGCCGCGCCTCACGCTGCCAGCGGGACAGCATGCTCCGGTTGATCCCGAGCCGCCGGGCCGCCTCCGTGCAGCCATAGCCCTGGCTCTCGACCATCGCAATCGCGTTGGCCTTGAACTCCCGGCTGTATCGCGCTCGTCTCTGCTTGCTCACATTCACCTCCAGTTACCCATCTAGTGTGGCTTAACTGGGGTGTCCGCTGTCATTGGACCACTTCAAGGAGGGGCTAAAGAAGCGCGGAATGCGCTATTCCCACCGAAAACCCAGCGGCGGCTCCTGCTGCTTGGCAGGGGCCGGACGGGGGGGCTTTCCCAGGGAAGGTTTCGACCGCTCTTGCGGCTCATGGGTGGTTTCTCCTGAACGCTCGAGTTCCTGCATACGCTCCTCAGCCGTAACCACGCGTGGCTGAAACCGCGGTGAACGCGATTCCTCCGACGTGCGGTAGACCGGCTCTTTGCGCTCTACAGAGGTTGAGGGCTCAGGGGAGGGTGGTGAACGCCGTTCCCGGCGCGGTGAGCTTGACGCAAAACCTGAGTCAGAACCCTGACCAAAATTGAAGCTCATCCCGACACCGGTCACCGGGGGCGCTTGCTGCGCCACCGCAACCGGATCCGGTTTGGGCTTCGTTTCTGGGGTGGGCTCCGTGTTGCCTTCAGACCCGGAATCCTCCAAGCCCTGGATAACGCCGTCATCAGGATCGACAGCCGCCCGTACGACGCGAATGTGCTCCCCAATCAGGGTAACGGTCGTAAGGGTGGTGCCATGAACCTCGATACGCTTGGGCTCCATGTGTCCCTTCACAGAGACAAGAGCACCTTTCCTGGCGTACGAGAGCGCAGCCTCAGCCGCCTTGCCGAAAGCGATGACCTTGATCCAGCCACGGTCACCTCCCGGCTTATCCTGAGCGATGGACAACCGCACTGCGGTACCGCTCCGGATATTCAGGGGTTCGGGGTGAACCCCGAGCTCCCCCAGCAACGTGAAGTTACTGTCTGTCGTCATCATGGAAAACGTCTCCTATCTCTGGTTGAGAAGGGGAGACGCATCCTTCCCACTCGGGGAATGATGAATCTCCCCGGTGGGAAAAGGCCGAAAGGCCCGGTCGCTTGTTACCCCAGCGTCGGGCTTCTATCAGCTTCCATCCTACGCGCGCGAGACTGACACCCGCAAAGGTCGTTTCCCAGGTCGCAAACCGCTACTTCGAGCAGAAGCGATCCGCCACCATCATCAGCGCCACCATCGGCACCAGGGCGGACGCTACAACCATGCCCGCAACCACCTGCGTCAACCCAAGACCGATCACGCAGGCGCTCACGAAAACCGGCAAGGCCGTCGCCGCACATCCACCATGCTCGACAACACCATCGGCCTGACGACCCAGCGCTGCCACGAGACTCAGCAGGACGTAGCAGACTAAACCGACCCCCACCAGCGCAAGCTGCTCGAAACGCACACTGCCTTCCACGAGCGCTGTGATAGCAAGCGCGACCATCGCCCCCACCAGGGCCGCCATCGTGTGAAGACCAGGGCGCCCACGGGTCATCTGATCCTGAAGCCAACCCCAACCGTCCCGGTCGGTCGAGAACTCTGCTCGAATGTTTTCTTTCGACATCGAATCGCCTCCTTGCGACATCGCACCGCCGGCCGCGGTGCTGGCGGATCTACCGTGCCCGCCCGAAATGTTCTCGTGCAACTTCCATCTGCTCTACCGTCGCAACCCATAGCGCACCCAGAACACCCGGCGCGATACGCATCCGCCAGCCCGGGAACGGCATGATCTTCCCGTCCGCTCGCAACAGGGCGCGACCAACGACCGGCTGGTGAGCCGCCAACAACCGCACGACACGATTCTTCGTACGCAGATGAACCACCCGGAAGGATCGATCCTCCTCCAGATCAAACACCCGATACTCCAGCGTGTCGGTTCCGAACGAGGGAAGGTCGGCAAACTCGCGCACGAGATGCTCCTTGAGCACACCCGATCGACCCACCCCTAGATCCAACGAACCCTCCGCCGGCTTCCAGGCCTTCTCGGTCTGACCGCCGCGCTCCACGCCGTCTCGCAACCCCATGCCCATCGTCATCACTCCACCCATCATTCACCCCCTCCCTGCACGACCTTCAGAGCGGGACGACCTCGATTCCCCATCGCCTGCCCTCGGAGCAGTCGGCGACGCGCTTCCTGATGAAGCAACTTCTTCCGCCCTCGAGTCGGCGACGCCGCACCATAGATCGACTCGCGCGCTTCCTTCTGCGCAATCAAACTCTGAATCCGTTCTTCATTCATTTACCTTCCTCCTTGCGGCGCTTGTCGTTTCGCCGTGAGTTCGCCATTACTTTGCGGAGAGAACCAATCAGCGCTACCTCT
This sequence comes from Thioalkalivibrio sp. K90mix, assembly GCF_000025545.1. Lineage (NCBI taxonomy): Bacteria > Pseudomonadati > Pseudomonadota > Gammaproteobacteria > Chromatiales > Ectothiorhodospiraceae > Thioalkalivibrio > Thioalkalivibrio sp. K90mix. The sequence goes on along the minus strand of NC_013930.1, from coordinate 236,210 downwards.
TCGCGGATGCGCTCGAACTGATCCTCCGCATTCTCGATCAGCTTTCCTTCCTGACTATCGACGGGCTTAAACAGATGCGTGTTGTACCGATGCTTCGGACCCTTTCGCACATAGTCCGCACGAAACGTATTCTTCCCTGCGACCCGTTGCCAGCGACTCTTCAACCACTCGATCGACACCCCTCGCTTTCCGGTTTTCTCGGGTGTCCGTACCCGCACCATATACCGGAACCACTTGGACGAGTTCTCGTTGTCCCGTGAAGCATAGGCCGCATCCTGGAACTCCTTGGCTACCGCCTCCGCGTCTTCCTGTAACTCCCGCAGCCAGTCGTCCAGCCGTTCGTCCAGGTCCCGTATTTGCCGCTCTTTTCGTTGATTGCCGTTCATGGGTCCCTTCCCACCTTTCTAACTATTTGGAAACTTGAACCAAGTTCCCACCTGATGATCCCTGGGTCTCGGTGCTCCTCGAAACCCGTTTCGTGAGCTCAATTCCATGTTCCCACTAGATTCAGGGTGGAACATGGAAATTCGTTGTCAATTTCTTAGCTTTAGAGGCTTTCCCACCTAATCAGGTGGGAACATGGCATTACGCTTCATGGCCGTCGTTTTTCATGCGGCGGCCCCATCATCCCACTTGATCAGGTGGGAACATGAATATCTCCTGGGTCACCGCGGCATCCCATTGTCCGGATAACACCCCCTGTTTCGCGGGCGCGAAACAGGGGGCAGGGCGGCCTCATCGGCTTGCTAGATCGTTTGTTTCGCGCCCGCGAAAAGAACTCTTCTGGGCCTGTATTCGACCGCTTACGCCAGCCAATGTCATGGTGTATTTCGCGCCCGCGAAACGAACCGACCGAGCATCCTCATATACGATACTCGGCACCCGATCGACCCCTGTTTCGCGCCCGCGAAATCCCCCCCCTTATTCAGCCTCTGATGGGTCGCCTTCTCCCGCCCCTTGGCCGAGCTTTTCGATCAGATCCTCCGGTGTTTCATCCGCATCCGCGACCACGCCGGCAACAAAGAACGGAACCAGAATTGACGCCCCTCCCGCCATGTCATTCGTGCGCAGATTTTCGATGATATCGGCCATCGGATTCTCCGATGCGCGCCCCAGGTTGAACGTGTAATCGACCATCTTCAGGACCTCGTGACGATCGTCCGAATCCATGGTCGCCATCGCTTCCGCGGCCGACATTTTCTTGCGCACCACCTTCTGATAGAGCGTGTGCAGTGGCTGCGTTTTTCGGGTGGGCGAGGGCATTGTGGCCGGCTTCGGCTTGAACGTTTTCTTTTTCTTTTTCTCGCCTTTGGACGAAGATGCCTTCGCCATCTCCTTGTAGTTCGCAAGAAGGATTCGCAGGTTCGGGGCGGTCTGCTCTTGGGCGGACTGAGCGACCGCTTTAACGAATGATTCGGCCAGCTCGGGGGCCTTCGTTTCCAGACCCTTCGCGCCGTAGATCACCTCGATATCGGACGTCAGGTTCTCACGGATCAGGCGTTCCGTATGCGGCCCGAGATCGACCAGTGCGAGTCGTTTAATGAGCCACGGCTGGTTCTTGTTGTAACGGCGCAGCAGGGCTTCGGTATCCCCACCCATCTGCTCCAGGTCCTTCTTGATTTGGATTGCCTCCTCGATCTGCGTCAGGTTTTTACGCTGGATGTTCTCGGTCATCTGAACCCGTGCTGCTTCCGAGTCGGTCAGATCCCGAATAACCGCTGGAATCGACTCAAGGCCGGCCAGCTTGGATGCGCGCAGACGACGCTCTCCGGCAACCAGTTCGTAGGTGTCCGGCTCCTTGCGTGGGCGGACCGTAATGGGCTGGATGACCCCTTGGTCGGCAATGCTGGCCGCCAGATCCTGGAGCGCATTTTCGTCGTCCTCAAAGGTCTTGCGCACCTGGTCTTTGACGTGAATCGCCTCGATCGGCAGATACGTCATTCGCGCCCGATTTTCATCGGTCAGGTCCTGCGGGTTGCTGTCCTTCAGCATGTCGACAATTTCCGCGTATCCCTGTTGATTGCTCATGGCACTTCCTTGTGTTTGCAGTTGAAGAGAAGGGGTAAGGCCTGCGGGCGTCGCAGGCTGGTGAGGTCGGCTATAAGCCGATCTCCGTCAGGATGTGGCGCATCGCGCCTTTCCATTCCCGGGCGGCTCGGCGATGACTCGCTCCCCGCGGCCGACGCCAAACGGGGGCGCGATCGAAAAGCGCCTGCTTGACGGCGGCCCGTTCAGCGAGGGTGAAGGGGAGGATCGCTTGCCCGAATGAGGAGCGGAGCATCTCGAGACCATTGGATTCCGCCTGACTGCGGGTGTTGACCTTGGAGGGGAGCAGGCCCAGTAGGCGCAGGCGAGGGTTGTACCCGTCATCCCGGATGCGCCGCAGGTATTGCCACAGCTCGGCCAGAGCTCGCGTCTCGAACAATCCGACCGCGCAGGGGCTTACCACCGCATCCGATGCCACCAGTCCCGCTATCGTGGTCGGCGGGTGGAAACCGAGGTGACCGGGGGTATCAATGATGACCAGGTCGTAGTCATGCTCGAGCGCCCGCAAGTGTTGGCGGGGCGCCTGAATTAGGCTTGAGTCCTGAGCCTGGATCTCGGAAAGCCCGGTGGTCGCGCGCAAGATGGAGCAACCAGGATAGCGCCTCCCCAGAGGTGCAGGGGAAAGAGGCGCCCCCTCATCCCGGCCAAACAGAGAGGCCGTTTCGTCCGGGGCCCCTTCCTCCGGCCTGGGCGGGCCCGCGCCAAAGTAGAGCGAAAGACTGCCCTGCCGGTCCATATCAACCAGCAGAACACGGTGTCCGTCTTCGATTGCGAGGTGGGCGAGGTGGGCGACCATCGTAGTCTTGCCCACCCCGCCTTTCTGGTTAGCTACGCTCAGTACACGCACGGGATCTCCTTATCCCTGTGTAGATGAAGTTCCTTCTTCTACGGGGCGAGGGCGGCCGTGGACTTCAACAGGGCAATCAGCTCCCCGCCGGATAGGCCATCGTTGGGCATGCTCTTCTTGAGCTGCGCCATGCAGACGCGGCCGACATGAAAAGCCTCGTCGAAGGGGATTGGGACGGCGACCATGCCATCCTTGGAGAAGACCTTCATAAAGTAGTTCTTCTCCTGACGCTCAATCGAAAACCCCTTGTCCTTGCCTTCGCCATGGCCCTTGAACTCGCACTTCGCACGAACCCCCGTGAATACGGCGGTTACCACGGCCAGTTCCGTCGGAGTGAGCTGGATGATGGTCTTCGCGCCCCAGTCATACGCCCGCTCGCCCTTGGCTTTCGCGGCGTCGATCTGGACGGTCGGGATGTGGTCCTGGCGTACGTCCTCGCGGAATTCCAGCGCCCCCTTGCCCCCGAACACTTTGGCGCGCAGGCCGTAAGGGAAGGGGTCGCCGTTCTGGCGGTGGTTACCCTGCGGCACTCCACCATGACCCGAGCCATTACCGGCCGGGGTTCCGTCTACCGCTTCCGGTGGCTTCGGGGCATAGTCGATGGTGCCATGCCCCCCAAAGATGCGATTCAGGACCTCGCGTGCTTCCCGCGCTTCTTCCTGCGTTCCGATGTAGAGGCTCTGGAGGGATTGCAGGACGCGGTCGCGCCCGTTCTTGTTGATGGCGTGCGCCAACTGCTCGTTGCTCTCGACAGGAATGTCCTTGCCCAGCAGAAGATTGCGGGCCTGTCCCATCGTTTCGGGTGCCTGGAAGGTCATCGTGCCAACTCCTTTTGATGTGGTCGTACGGCCATTGTCCCTTGGCCCGTCCTTCCGTCAAATTTTCGCGTCCACCTTGCCGCACTTTTTTCGCGGCATCAACCTCGCTTTTCGCATCCACGCCGGTTCGCGCGATCTGGACTCTTGCAAGGCTTGGGACGGTGGACGGGTACCGACACAAAAAACCCGCCTCCCTTAAAAAGGGGGCGGGCGCCGAAGGATCGCCTTCTTACTCAGGTTATTCTGAAGGGCAACCCGCGCCATCCTGACGGAGTTTGGCCGCGCTCCCGTCCGTGCTGGAACTATAGATGTAGCCTGTCGCGTCGACCTCCAATCCAGTGACTCGATCATCGTGTGCAGCGTACTCCCAGAGCATTTCGCCATCCGGGCCCAGTTTTTGAATCACACCCGTCCTTGTTCCAACGTAGGCGTACCCATCAGCATCGACCGCGATAGCTTCCGCGGTTTCCTCGTTTTCGTCGAATACCCATTCCTGCCGGCTATCCATATTCACCTGGCGGACCGTTGTGTCCCTGCTTGCAGTGTGGAGGTATCCACCTCCTCCCACCGCGATATCGTTGACCATATCCTCGTGCCCGCTGAACGACCAGTCGACGAAATTCGTGACCGGTACCGGGTTTCCGAATCGATCAACCTTTCGAATCGTCTCATCGCCGGATGGGCCATCACCGATAAAGACATTGCGGTTGTAGTTGACGGCAACGGTCCTGTCTTGGTTGTTTCCGCTACTTATGGACCAGCTTTGAGTCCCGAATCGGTTGATCTTGCGCACCGTTCTGTCCCCGGCCACCGCATACACCGCGCCATCATCCAAATCAATATCAAGATCGTGGATCGATGCCTGCCCTCCTGGGCTGGCGTCACTCCGGATTCGCGTAAATTCCCACTCGAGCGTACCCTGCGGACTGACCTTGCGGACGACACCGCCACGCATCGTGTTCGAGATGGTGGCGAAGGCCGTGCCAAAGTAGGCGTACCCTTCGCCGTCTGCCACCACGGATCGACCGGACATCACGGCCTCTTCGAATGACCACACCTCGCTGCCATCGGGATCCACTCGGCGCAGCGTATCGTCGCTGCCCGTTGTATAGACAAACCCATCGTCTGTAACCGCGACGTCATTCACACTGGATTCATGCTCGGTAAAGCGCCACACCTCTTCAGCGCCGTCGATGTCACACAAATCGTCCTCACCGCCTCCTCCAGACCCCGCAGCGCCTACGAATTGCGATGACTCCGAAATCACGACGCGGTGCGGCGGGTCGGCGGCGGCAAGAGTCCCGCCGAGCACACAGGTAACCGCCACGGTCAATAGTCTTGCGGGGATGCTCAGTCCATTGGAGCGACCAGTCGATGCCATGCGGAATCTCCTTTTCCTAAAATGTCCACACCGCGCATTAGAGCCGGCAGGGGCGGGGGCGTCAACGTCGTTTTCCAACCCGGCATTCCGGGCACAAAAAAAGGGCCCGAGAGAAACTCTCGGGCCCTGTGGGTTTAACGGAAGGTCATCTTGTGTCGCAGGTCCATGATCGCCCGCGGTCCATACTCGATGAGCACGTCGTTCCAGTCATAGGAATCCATGCCTTCGGGTACTTCCGGGGCGGCATAGGCCGCCGACACCTTAATGCCTCGATCCTTCTGGAGACGTCCCATAAGGCGATCGGCTGCGCCTTCGCCGGCACGGGTTTTGTTGCGGCCTTTTTCAAGGTCCACATCCGCCCAGATCACCAGATAGCGCACCCAATCCGGCGGATTGAATGAAGCCAGAAGCGAAGTAGAGTAGAGCGCCCATACAGGCTCGGCCTCTCCGAGTCCATAACGGACTGAGAGAGCGCTTTCGATACCCTCCGTGACGTGGAGAATATCCTGCCCTTCCTCCGGCTCGAACAACCGAATGGCGCCGCCCGTCAGGGTGACGTCGCTCGGTGTACTGCACAGCTTTTTCGCACTATCTCCGTTCGGCATCTGGGCTTTACCAGACCCGTCCGGTTCAAGGAACGTTCGGTGAAGCGATCCCGGTAATTCATCCTCCTGCTGGAGCATTGAGACGAACCCCGGTAACGTCCTGACGACTTTTCGCTTCTCGTGGTCCCAAACTCCCAGTTTGGGGTGAAAGCGCATAACAGGCGGCAGATCCATCAGATAAATCCCTCGGTTCTCGAGGTAGGTACGCGCCACCGCCGCTTCGTCGCTGTCCAGGGGTAGAGTCCCTGACCAGATCCGATTCAGCTGCTGCTTTGCGTTTTCATCCTTTTTCTTCTGCCGTTCTGCCAGCTCCTTCCTCCGTTTCTCGATCTCCGCTTGCATGGCCGGATCATTGATCCTGCCTTCGGCTACCTCGCGTCCGCCCAGGGCGTCCACGATCGCATCCAGCACTTCCCGGAACGTCCATTCTGGTCGGAGCCATACGATGACATCCACGCCATTGCTCAGGACGTTTCGGTCCTTGCCAGCGCCGATCTCCTCAAGATCCGAATCAACGGTGTTCACAACTGCACTACCGTCCGTTTTCCAGTTCTTCATGAGTCGGAACCCATCCGTTCCTCCGAGCTTCGGATTCGGGACATGCTTGGGTGCCCTTCGCATTGCCTCTTCGAGATCGCCTCTTAGCACAGTGCTAAAGACGGTTTCCCAGTTCCCTTCGGCCATACTTTTTACCTCGGTGGCCTTCAGGGGTGGGTTGTCGCTTTGGTTGCTCATGGAAAAACTCCTTTTTGCACCCGTGCCAGCGGGTGCGTTCCTGTTCTAGCGAACGCACCCCTGGCAGGGTGCCCATTAAGCGACGGTACGGGTCAGTACCGGTGTCAGTAGTCCGAAGATATTCTCCGCCAACTCACCGACCGACTGGATGACCGTGGTGTTTTCAACGCCGAAAAGATGCGAAGGATCCGTTTCGATCCCGATTGCATACATTTCGACGTTCACATCACGGGCCATTCGGATCGCCTCCATAGCCGATTCCGAGTCGTTTGGGGCCCCGTCGGTGATGACCAGCATCACCTTGCGGCTTTCGGAGCGAGCAAACATGCTGGGCAGAACCCCGAGAATCGCATTGCTCATTGGCGTTGCGCCTGTTGAGCCGACTCCGAAGTTGTCTGCCTTCATGCGCCCGTTCTCCCCGAACGACGTGATCGGCACCAGCCCTCCTGACGAAGACGCCGGGAAAGCCGAGACCTGAGTGTTAATCCCACGAAGACTGTCGGTTGCCAGCTGAATCGCCAGCGCGGCCGTCATCGCAGTCTCAATCGGATCACCGGCCATGGAACCGGAACGGTCCACGAGTATCTGAACGGCGGTATTCGGGGTCCCCGATTCCTGGCGTTTGCCAAAAACCCGATGATCCCCGGTCACCACACGCGACAGGTGCCGGCTACTCAGCTTGGAGCCTTTCCGGCTGGCCCAACGGCGCTCTCGGTTGACCGATTGGAGCTGACTCGCCAATCGTGTCCGCAGAGCCGCACTTGCGATCCCTGCTTGCTGGACTAACCGATCACCCGATCCCTGCACAGGCATTTCGCCGCAGAAGGTGAAAGGGCACAGACCGTCGGTGTACCGACCTTTTTCCTGCTCTTCCTTTTGGCTGACTTCCTGGATAGATTCCTTCAGGGCATCGCCCATATCGAAGGTTTCTTCCATTCCGTCCGCTTCCTGGTCAAGCATCTGCTCCGTCGGGCGCGTTGACCAGGCTTCGTCGCCACCAGCTTCGTCGCCACCAGCTTCGTCGCCACCAGCTTCGTCGCCACCAGCTTCGTCGCCACCGGCTTCGTCACCGCCAGCTTCGTCGCCACCAGCTTCGTCGCCACCAGCTTCGTCGCCACCGGCTTCGTCGCCACCGGCTTCGTCACCGCCAGCTTCGTCGCCACCAGCTTCGTCGCCACCAGCTTCGTCGCCACCGGCTTCGTCACCGCCAGCTTCGTCGCCACCAGCTTCGTCGCCACCGGCTTCGTCACCGGAGTCGTTTCCTCCCTGCTGACCTCCTTCCTGCGATTGATCCTCGGTTTGCCCCGTCACCAATTCAATGATGCGGTTGACCAGGTTGCTCGCTTCCTCGGTGGTTTGAAGATCGTCCGCCTCGGACAGAAGATTCAGGTACGCCTTCAGGTCCAGTTCGGGGAACTGGATCTTCAGCGCGAACACTGTCCCGGGCGCAAGATTTCTCAATGCGTCCGAGTCTGCCCCGAAAAGGCGGGCGTTCAGCAGGGCGAGGGTGCCATTGAGAAGATGCAGCGCCGGACCGGAGCCCAGAACCGGCATTCCCAACTTTCCCTCGTCTAGCCACTTCTCACGACCCTCGACAATGATGCTGCGTGCCCCGGGCCAGCGTTTCATGGCTGCGGACTCGATTCGATGATCCTCGACAATGTTCAACATGCGAAAACGCACGGGAGAACACTTCTTGCACCAATCGAAGTCCGTTTCATTGAGGTGAGAAACCTCGTGAATGACGTACCAAAGCCCCAGGGCCCGCGCAATGACGGAATCCGCTGGGAGATTCGGCAGGTTGATGGTGTGGTCAGGTGTGGCATACGCCATCTGACCCCCGAAAGTGACTCGAACCCCCATGCGGTTGGCAAGTGCCTGTGCCGTGAGGTGAAACGAGCGCTTGATGAATTGCTGGAACATGGTGCTCTCCTGAAAAAACGCCCCCCGTCAGGGGCGTTGTCGATGTAGAAACAGCGCCCCGTGACGGCGGGGTGTCCTTCAGAACAGCGAACGCCGTGGCGTCGGCGAGCTGGGAGCCGGTCGTGATGCCGGAGACTCCTTAATCACCACGTCGCCGGCTTCACCGGTTTCGTCGTCATCGATGCTGGCCTCCATGACCAGTTCATGCTCGTCGCTTTGCAGCGCCTGTTCGTCCTCGCTCTCGCCGCCATCGAAGCCGACAGAGCCCGTGCGCACCTCAATCTCGCGATTGAGCGCTTCCGGATCTGCCAGCGTGTGGAGGGTTGAGCGCATTGCATGGGTCTGCCCAGTGGACAGACTCCCCGACTCGGGCATCGTATTCAGCGTGGCATCGAGAAAATCCCGAACTGCCGTCGCCTGTGGCGCCACAAACGCCAGACCCGCGATCTTCCTGCGAATCGTGCGAATGCCATTCAAGGCTTTTTGTGGCACCGTTTCGCGCCCGAGAAACGACTTGTCGAGAATCTCTCGACAGTCGCTTACGACTTCACGAATCAACTGGCCGGACAAGCCAGCGATCGCCTTGTGGGTGTCCCCACCGGAACCCGCCGGCATCACATGCATGACGTGATACCGGAACTCGGTTTTCCGCTTGAGCTCACTTTGGGAAACGGCTTTTTTCTCCAGCACTGGAGCCCAGTCCGGATACTTGTTGATCCACTCCGCATTCTGCGCATCGTGAGCGGCCAGCATGTCAGCCTCCTTCTGCGAGAACTTGGTGCGGAGCTTTTCCATTTCCTTCTCGATCCGCTCAAGTTCCTCCGGCGGGACCACGCGACCCATCCGTCCGAACTTCACGCCGACCTCGGAAAGCAGCCGTTCCGCTTCACGCTTCACGGCCTGGAGGCCATTGGTCAGTTTCGGATCAAAAGCCCGGAATACCCCCATTGTTGCAATTTGATCGGGGGGGAGATCCGGTGCGGCCCGTTGGAGATCCTTCTTCGTGGCCTTGCGGCCAGGGGTGGGGATCGACACTTCAAGTGCGATCAACGCACATTCGTTCAGCTTTTCCATAGTGATTCTCCGAAAAAAGGCACACCCCGGCCGCTCGGGGTGTTCCATTGGGTACCCCGAGGCGGCGGGTTAGTGCGGTAGATCAGAACAAGGCACGACGTTCGACCGGGTGGTCCCACGCCTGCTCGAGTTCCGGGTAGATTCCCCAGATCCGGAAAACCGAATCGCTGGGGGAGGGGAGGCCGAACCGTTCTCCGCCCTTCTCGGCCCTGAAGTGGGCCGACATATCCGAGTAGTCCATTCGACTCTCGAAAAAGGACATCACGGCCATCGCCAGACTCCCTTCTTGCACCTCCACCTCGAAGTCCTCAACGGACCCAGATGCTAGGTAGCGAAGAAAGCGCCCAAGTGATTCACACTTGCTAAACCCCGGTGTTTTGGAGCACAGCAGCGTATAGGCCGCGTTCTGCGCCTGACGATTGCCAGACACAGACAGCTTTAGCGGTATCACCTCCGGAGAGACTCCCTGGATGATCCTGGAGACATCGCCTGCGTACATCACAAGCTGTCCACGATCGAAAACGTCCGAGAAGCCTTCCTGTTGTTGCCGGTGGATTAGATCCAGAAGCATGTCGGTCGGAAGCGCCCCGTTCGGGTACGAACGCACCTTGGGGGGGCGCTCCCTTCCAGCCGCCGTTGGCGGCTTTCTGTTGACCTCATACGTCTGGTTCGACGCACGGTGCTCGATCCAATGGACCGAGGCACCGTCCTCGCGCTCGAGGGACCGTATCGCGACCGCGTTACGCATCGCTTAGGCCACGCCGAACTGCTTCTTGCACAGATCCTGCAACGTCATCCGGGTTGCCGGGTTCGTCCCGTTGCCCAGCGCAATGTCCAGGCCGGTCACGATCGGCGATTCCTGATCCTGCGTCACCCCTTCCATGAGCTCCGTGCATTCGACCCACTTGCGCAGGATGCGAATGGACAGGGAGCACTCGATCTGGGCTGACCCGTTGCCTTCCGACATATCCCGGACTTCGTCCGCGATATCCAGCATCCCCTCAAGGATGTCCTCCGGCAGGGCTTGTGCCTCACCTTTGAGGATCTCCATTTCCTTCTCGCGAGGGAGATGCTTGACCGGCACGATCCAGCAGCGCTCGAGGAACGCCCGGTTCATCACCTTGGTCCCTGCGAACACGCCGGTATAGTCACCCGACCCGTTGGTGTTCCCGGTCATAATGAACCGGAAATCCGGGTGCGGATCGATCACTTCACCATTGGGGAGAGAGACCTTCCCTTTTTCCAGAAGCGTGTTGAGCCCGGCCGCAATGTCCGGTTCCAGCAGGTCCACCTCTTCGAGAATGAACCAGCCACCGGTGCGGTAGGCTTCGGCCAGCGGGCCGTCGATCGTGAGCGTGTCACCATCAACAATGTCCTTCTGACCGAGGAGCTCATCAAGCTCCATCCGCCCATGGGCGGTGGCGGAATAGACCTTGATCCCCAGCCGCGCCGCGACTTGTCGCGGACCGGTGCTTTTCCCGACACCGGACGGGCCGGTGAGGTAGAGGGACCATTGGGTCTTGGCGCGCAATGCCCAGTTGAGCATGACCCGGAGAAACTGTTTCGAGAAGACGTGCTCCTCGTCAATCTCCGGGATGCGCTCGTGCGGTTCAGTGTTGACCGGGACATTCATGCCATCCGGCATTTCCGGGCAGTTGAACAGCTGGGCGGCGGGTTTTTCGACTACATTGCTCATGGTGATTCTCCTGAATAAACGCTCACCCCCTCCCCGGGATGAGCCAAAAATGGAATCCCTGGGGAGTGGGTAAAGCAGGTGGGCTGGCGTTTTCGGAGTTACGCGGAAGCGCTTTCCTTGGACGCCTGATCCTCTTCGAGGATTTGCAGATCGGCCGCCTCGAGAATCCGTTCCTGAAGCCATTCCGCATCCAGGCCAAAGGCCTTGCAGCAGGCAAGAAACGAGAACGGATTTGCGGAGGGCGGATCGAGGGGTTCGGCCACCCAGGCGAGAACGGATTTCCGCTCTCGCACCGGAGTGCCGTTATCGAGGGCCTTGCGGGCCTGATGGAGCATCCCGTCCATGATCAGGTAGACATCTTCGTCCGTCCAAACATGGTCGTTATGGTTGGGCTCCACACGGGACCCTTTCGGACGACCGCGGCGTTTCCGGAAATCGAGCACCAGATCAATCTGGTCCTTGATGCCGAGTGCCACGTCCACCATCGCATCGACGGTGTCGTCCTTTTTTCCGGGCTTGCCCGCAATCGTTTCCTCGTAATCAATCCCTACGAGTTCCCGATACCGCTGACGTCGAGCTTCGGCCTTCGCTTTGCGCGCTTCGGCCTTCGCTTTGCGCGAGAGCTTGTGCTTGGGCACTTGCGGCACGACGTTGAACAAGAGCTGTTCCATGGGTTTTTCTCCTTCCGAAATAAAGGAGAGGCACCCACCACCCCTGGAGGGTGATGAATGCCCTCCAGGGTCGGTTTGTCGAAGCTGCCGGCTAGGCCGCCAGCTTTTGATGCGACGTACCAGGGATTCGCAGTCCGGTGGCATCACCGTCCTTGCAGAGCCCTCGATAGTCACAGAGAGAACATGGCGAGTTGTACGCCATGCGGGATCGCGCGGGGAAACGCCCACGCTCGATATCCTCCGAGATCCAGATCACCTTCTGACGATAGGCATCCTTCACCTCTTTGGATCGGGCCGGTGAAAACACCGGATCCAGGACCTGGGGGCCTGTGCCCTGTTTTGTCCTGGGGATGGGTTTCTTCAGCATCTCGCCGAAGCCGACACGATCAACACCGGACAGGAGTAGATCTTCGGCATGCGCCTCGATCGCAATTTCCTGTGCCGTCAGCTGATCCGCCTGTTCTACGAACGCTTCGTCGGTTTGCTGGGCCGCGGTTTTCAGATCCAGAGGACCTGCGAACCCGTCCTTGTCGATCACCACGAGATCCGGCTGCGTACTCAGTACGACGCCCTCACCCAAATCGACTTCGAACCGGCGTTCCACCAAAGGCTTGCCCGAGGCATCGAACACAATGTCGAGCTCGAACGTTTCCCAGCGCTCCTCGAACTGGTCCGCCAGACGACCGCCAACGGCGGGAACCTGCTCGGGTCCCAGTGTCGTGGAGTATTCGATGGGCGCCTTTTCCACCTCGACTTGCCAGCTCTCCTTGAACTGTTCGCCGAGACCGGTGTACGCCTGCCCGTAGGCCCAGTCCTCCAGCCAATCCGTAAGGGTTTTGTGGAGGACTTTGCCAAAGGCCAGGTTGGCTGCCTGAACCAGGGGCCGGATCTTCAAGACCTCGCTGAAGTAATACTTCCGAGGACAGTCCTCGTACTTCAACGCGGAAGTGGGTCGCACCCTCATGTGGCACCACCCTTGCGAGCTTCACGAATCTTGCGAATCGCTTCCCGCGCTTCTTCCACCGTGGACACCTCCGGCGCCTCGACACCGGCCATGCGAGCCACGTTTTTCAGCTGGCGCTTGAGCGAATCCAGCTGCTTGGCCTTGGAGACCCTTCGCCCCTTGCTGCTTCGCCCTTTGCCGCCCTTGGGCGTATCGGACTCTTCAGCAGACGCTTTCTCGGGTTTCCCCGTGGAACCTTCAACCTTCTCAGGCTTCGGGTTCGGTTCGGGCTCCCCTTCAGATTCCGAGTCCTGCACCGATTCGTGCCGGGTCTCGGGGGTTTCCGGATCGGTTGATTCGCTCGATTCCTCTTCAGAGTGCTCGAACGGCTCATCCGGTGTTTCCGGAAAACCCGCGCCGGGTTCAGGTGCAGGCACCGAGGGGGCAATCCGTTCCTCGCTCCGATAGGGGCGAGGGGTAGGGCCCCCCCGGAGATCCTGCTTAGCCATGTCGATCGACTCGTCCACATCCAGGACGTCGCCGCCATAACCCATTCGCGCCATCAGGCGCTGTACCGCGGCGGTTTCCAGGGATTCAAGATCCTTGTACGCCGTACACGATGCACGGGCATGAGCATTACTCACGACCATCCCGGATTCGAGATGAACCAGCTTGGCTTCAAAAACGATGTATCCGGGCTCGCCGAGAAAATCGCGCTTCGGATCGGTCCGAATCGCGTAATCCCGTGGCGGGAAGGCTGCCAGAAATTCCGGAAGCCGAGCAGAAACCGGTCGATACTGAACCGGACTGCCGTCATCACGCGTGAGCGTGAGAATGTTGCTGGCGCTCATAGCACTCTCCTTTTCAAGGAGGGAGCCGCGCACCCCCAGCGGGGGGGTAACTACGACCCCCGTTGGGTGAAGTCGCGCATGCGTCATGCATGCACGTCGGGCAGGTTTTATAGCGAGGCCCGTTCCCGCTTCTGACACTGGTGTATTCCTGTGGAGGCTGCGCTCAACCTACACAGAGATACACCCAGTCGGGTGTATCCCGCCAATCAGTCTCGGCGATATTCAAGTTTCCGCTGCGGAGGCAATAGCTCCTGGGAGTTGGGGTTCACCACATGCACCGAACGGGCTGTGGTGGGGCTTTTCCGCTTCGGCAGTATCAGTCGAGCGAATTTCACGAACACCCACAGGGTGCGCGCTATCACATAGACCAATACGCGGTAAGTCAGCACAAGGGCGTACCCCGCGATTGCCGCCATTGTTTTGGCGAAGATAACGGGTGTGGACATGAGGCCCAGCACCACCGCAAAGATGAACATGACAAAAGCCATGTCGAAGATGCTGGAGCTGGGGGCTGTCGTCATCGACTCAAACATAGTGTGTCTCCTTATGGATCATCCTGGAAGATGAGGTAGAGGGTGGCATGCACGCAGGCGTCCACGCGCAAGCGGCGGGAACGGACAGGCGTAATGCCTACGACTTCAGGGTTGAAGCCGGGGCCGACTCGATCAGGCCGCGCACGGACCGATGGAGCAGGTGACGGTTTTTACAAGCCGCTATCTTGCCTCTATAGCCCGAGGAGGGATGTTGGGGTCAGTTGACCACAGCCACCTAGGCCCGTCAAAGGTCGTTTCTCGGAAACGACGTTGAGCGAGTGGGCCCGGGTATGGCATATAGGGAGCGTCAGCCCGTGGTGGGGCCAGGCAAAGGATTGGCAGCTGGGTTGAAGGATTTCAACGCCCCACCGGACACGCGATGCGTGTTCCGCCATGACACGTTATGACTGAAATCAGCCAGACCCAAGCCGCACGCTCCGGCGGCGGCCGCAATACGAACCGTTCCAACCGTAATCGACCCACCTCGCCCCCCGAACTGTTCGAGGACGCGAGCCTGATGTCCAAGCCGATCCCGCACCAGGCCCGTTTCGCGTCGGAACTGGCCTATAACGCGGCATCCGAGTTGCTGGACCGATTCGAGAACTCCATTCGGTATCTCTACCACTTCGCGAGCAATCGCCTGCGCTACGACAAGCGGGACAATCGCGTTGAGGCGATGCGTGACTTCATCTCGAACCGGATGAATCAAACGCTGAACCCGGAGCTACTCCAGGATCGCACGGCGGCAATCGAGCGTAAGCTGGAAGAGGTCGCGTTCGACACTGAATCTGTCTATTCGGATGAGGCCGAGACGTACCTGTTTTCCGGATCGATCCGCTCCCCGCACGGCCGGGAGCTGCTGGAGTACATTATGCTGGTGGATCGCTACGAAGCGTTGCGCGCCGTGGCATGGATGTACGGCCTGGTGGACCCCAAGACTCATGCGCGGGAGCACTATCGGTATAAGCGTTCTCTGGATAAGGCGATCTACATCATCCAGCGAACCTCCAGCAGTGCGCAGAAGCGTCGTATTAACCCTCTAGTCGACTCTGGCGACTTCTTTGGCCGCACCAAAGCCGAACTCAAGGAGATCGAAGAGCGCAAGAAAAAGCGCGCCCAGAAGATCGAAAACCAGGAGGCTCCGGCGACCGATACGGTGGATTCCCCGAAGAAGGACGCTGACGAGTCCGCGCCTACGCAGGAGACGTCGGTGAAAGGGGAGGCTCCGGATAAATCCAAGGCCGCAACGCGGCGCTCGAGTAAGAAGTCTTCCGCAGCCAGCAAGAAGGAGGAGGGCAATAAAACCACTTCCAGCACCACCACCAAAACCGCGGCTCGCACGAAGACGGCCAGCAAGGCCTCGTCAAAAACCGCCGCTCCCGAGAAAGACGCAAAGGCAGCTGAAGGCGCTGATGCTTAACTGGTCGATGATGGTACGAAAAAGGCGCCTCACGGCGCCTTTTTTCTTGTCTGGTCGTTGTTTTGGTCTGGCACTTACGCGGACATACGCCGCTCCTGAAGAATCTCTACAACGTGATCGTCCTCGTCTTCCGGTAGGATCATGTCGCCTTCCTCGGGCTTGGGAAATACCGCATTTCCCCCGGCTCGCTTGGCCTGGTACATGCGCTCGTCCGCCAGCTTGACCAGGTCCCGCCACTCCCCCGCCTCATCCGGAAACACGGCAATGCCAACGCTGGCGGTGATGCACTCCCCATCGGGTCTCACCCCGAGCCCGGCCTTCTCCGATAGCCGTCTCAGCACCGCCATTACTCCCTCGCGATCGGCACCAGGCAGAATAATCAGAAACTCCTCCCCGCCCCAGCGAACGACCGAATCGGTTCCACGGAGGTTGCGTGTCAGGGTGCTGGCGGTTCCCCGAAGGATATGATCCCCGCATTCATGGCCGAACTGATTGTTTACCTCCGAAAAGCGATCGAGATCGAGAAACATCAGCACCACGCTGGTCGCGTGTACCGAAACCTCTTCAGATAGGCGTGATTCACCTGCCCGACGGGTCAGGCACCCCGTCAGAGGGTCATGCTCCATCTCTGACACGATGCGGTTCATAAACTGCACCTGGATGGCACCGACAAGCATAACCACACCCAACAGACCGATCATGGCCAGCGTTCGGTCCTGAACCCCGAACTCCGATACCCAGCCGCCCATAGAGGGCTGCATCACGGATGTCGCTAGCATCAGGAGGAAGGGCAGAATCGCCGCCACGATCGTCTCGATGACCGTCAACGGGAAAACCGCCAGCGATGCGATCATCAGCGCGGGGAAGAGGGTGTAGATAGTAAAGACGGAGTCGGACACGGATCCGGTAGGTCCGTACATTAGCAGCCCCATCGCGAACGCATAGAACAGACTGAGTACCGTAAAGATTGACGCGCCGCTCAACCACATTTTCTTGAGCGTTCGCGGACGCGGGCCCAGGACTGCCAGGGCGATCAGGGCGCCACCGGCGATTAGACGGCCCAGTGCCATCAGTGCTGCGGTTTCGGCCGGCAGCGTGTAGACATCGACCACGATCCACAGTGGCAGCAGGATGCCGAACGCCATCATCAACAGGCGCACACGCCCAAAAGCCTCGCGAATACGCGTTCTTGCAAGGCTCTTCTTGTGATGGCCGGGGTCCCATAGCGCCCGCCATTGCGGCGAGCTGGATATGTTGGCGCCCGATTGCTCGGTATTCATACTCGATTCCTTTCGCGTGATCATGGCCGTCCCGGCCTTTTCTTGCCTGCCATCGGATCATGTTCGGGCCAGTCTAGGGGTCGGTGTTTTTGTGGCGCAAAGGTCGTTTCACGAGTTTGCGTCGCCTGCGACCGTGCGGTAGCCTCACTTTCGAATGGTCGCGCACGCGATCAACCCGGCACGGATGCTCGGGTCTTGGCATGCAAGGACGACTGCCGTTTCTTTCCCGTCCCTGCAATCGCCCTGATCGAGCGTCCCGCGCCGACCCACGATTAAACAAGGACGGAATCAACCATGGATGGTGAACACCCTACGCTGGACCTCGTCTTTGCACGCGCCAGTCTTCTGGAAGCCGGCGTCGCGCCGGACCAGGTCGGCCATGTGCTCTATGTTTCCCATACGGACCACATCAAGACGCTGAACCATCGCAAGAAAGGCCCCAAGCTCGCGCGGCGCTGGGCCCCTCTGGTGGTGCATGCGGCCCTGCATGACCCCGAGTTTCCGGACGACATCGCGCGAGATGCCCTGGAGAAGTCGGAAGCGATCCTTAGCCAGGAGGCCTTTGCGGAGTGGACGGTCCTGCTGGCCCAGGCCAGTCGTGATGGGCGAACGCCAGTTGCCACGATCCTTCAACAGCCTCACCCGGTGAAAGCGCGCCTTGAGCGCTCCCGTAAGGCTTGGCAGCAGACCAGTGAGCGGGTCAACAAAATGTTGGGGGATTGGGTGATGGCGAATGCCGCCCCAGTGCAGACTTTTTTCGAAGCGCGCGTGGCGGACGATGGCATCAACCTGAAACGCCTGGCGAAGTTCACCCCCAAGGCCGCCTGATCCCAATGGCTTCCCCTCATGCGGTCATGCTAACCCTGGTGGATGGGACTGAGCGTGACGCTCGCGACCTGGCCGAACGGTGGCTGCGCTCCCGCGGCTCCGCCGATGGTTACTGGTTCCAGCGCCCTTGGGCTGGTGGTCGGCTGGTAGAGGCTCACGACGGCGGCACGGGCGCGTCGTATCTGATGCCTCTCGCGGATGCGATCGAATCACAAGCGGATGCTACTGATGAACCCGAAGGGCCTGCGAAGGGGGGGTTGCTAAAGACCGCTGGTGAGACTCTCTCTCTCGAGCTAACACCGTCCGGTCTGCGTACGCTCTCGATGTCTCGTGAGCGTTTCGATTCATCACTGGCGATCAAGCCGACCGCCGGCGTGATGAGGCACTACCGACCGAACCCCTTTGTTCCGGTGGCCCTGCTGGCGGCTGGACTGACCCTGATTTCGGGCTTGGCGCTGGTGCTAGCGCTCTCCGCTCGTCCCGTTCCTGAACCGATTACCGTCCACCCCACCAGCTCCAATGGTCTTTGGGAGACCTGGTCGGAGCGGATTGAGCCGCTGGCGGATGATCCTTCCGAGGTCACCGTCCGGTTCGATGGCGAGTCCTGGACATGGGAGTGAATATGCTCACCTTTCTGCGCGACCGACTTGTTCGGTTCTGGCGCGGCCTCGGCGCGCTTTCCAACAACGCCGCCCTGGCCTTGTCAGGGGCGGGATTTGCGATCTCGGTTGTGGTGCTGGTGCTGACCGGGCTCACCCTCACCGTGCCGGACCAGAGTCGGGCCACCCTGGAGCCCATCGCGGCGGGCCATGCCGTTCGCAACTGTGAAGAGCAGGCCATTCGCCTGGGGTTCCAGGCAACCGCCAGCGACCGCGGTCTTCTGATCGAGTTACCGGAACGCGGTGATTCCGCGACCACGGATATCGCACGCATCGATGCCCTGACGCAGGGCTGCCCGGGATTTCAGATGACCGACCTGTGCATTGGCCCCGATTGCAGTGCACCGGCCGAGATTAGGCTGGATCATCAAGGGAGCCTCGACCTTTAGGAGGGTATTTCAATGGCTTACATTCAACCATTACGCCGCACGGCGCTCTTTTCATTCTGCCTGGCACTATTAACCTCGGCTGTCCTTGCGGAGGAGGGCTACGATCATCGCGTGGTCATTATGTCCGGCAACCACTTGGTGGCGGGCGGCGGAGAGGGGGTTCCCGAAGATCCCGAGGAACCTGGCGATCCGGAAGTTCCTTCGCTCTCCCTGACCGCCGCCTGGGGCGACAGCGGTGAGCTCGAAGGGATTCTGCCAGTTGACGGTTACCAGAACACCTACGATCTCGACCAGGCGATCCTGTGGGACATCGAGTTTGAAGAGGACGTGGAATCGACCGCAGGGGAGGGTCAAGGGTACTCCTGGGAGTTCTATGCGCTGTACTCCGACTGCCCCGACCCGGTGTTCGCTCACACCGAGTGGCTCATGGACAGCAATTACACGGGCGTCATGTCGATCGATATTCCCTATGAGGACTATCCCAATGTCGATTTCGAGTCCTATGACTGCGAGATCTATTTTGACCTCGACGTCGAGTACGATTGAGTCGATACCTGATGCGCCTTCCCGGGATGGACCCTAAAGCGATCGGTATTTTGGTGGGGGCGGCTTCGATTTTAGCTGGCGCGCTGGCGGTGGGCGTCCACCTTGGCGGAGCCGTTGCTCCGCACTCCGTGGAACATGGCGTTGTACCCACGATCCCGGATGACCCCCAAGCCGTTCCGGATGGGCGCCTCCCGGCAGCACTGGACCACCTTGAAGTGGCACATACCTTTGCACCGGATCACAACACGCCGGCCGCGCTGGTGCGCGCAGGGGCCCTTCGATCGGTGCCTGAATCCGTCGACCGCTTGGAAGCCAATGTCGAGCTGAAATCCACCGGGATTTTTGCGCACGGCATGAGTGAATCCGAATGCCGTGCTTACAGCCCCGCCGGAATGGTGGACCAGGACACCGGTGATCGCGGGTTTCAGTGCTGGCAGGACAATGACCGCTACACGCTGATCTACCGCGGGCGATCGATCCCGCCGGAGCACCGTGGCTACTGGATCTGGGAAGCCGACCAGGAAACCGCGGGGGGCTTCTCGCGAATCAAGCTGACCGGCGATCCAGACCTGCGCTCCCGCTGTCCGGATGAGGGGCAGCACGTCTCGGAATCCATCACCGTCTCAGGCAGCCAGGTGCTCTGCATCCCGGCCTTTCGCCACGAAACCAAACGCCACTCGGACTGGGGCGCGTACTACCCGCATGACACCCCGGCCACGATCAAGTTGGCAACCGGCGGGCAGAAACGGGTCATCGAAATCCAGTCCCATCACACCCCCTGAACTCCAACGGCGAGGCTCCATCGTGCAGATTCTCAATCGGACAGACGGCTCAACACAGCGCCTGGGGGAACTACTCATTGAGCGCGGCCTTCTCAGTTCCGGCGCGCTGGATGCCTCACTGACCGAACAGCGCCTGACGGGGGAGCGCTTGGGCCGGATCATGGTTCGCAATGGCTTCGTGACACGTAAGCAGCTGCTCGCGACGCTGGCGGACACGGAGAACCCGGAAGTCCTGTCGGAGCCGTTTGAATCCGACCGCGTCCCTCCTGAAGTTCTCCTTGAACTTAGAACCATGCTGCTGGGGGATACCGGCGACCGGCTCCTGCTTGCCTCGGACGCTCCTCGCTGGTGGGTCGAGCGGGTTCTTGGGCCGTATTTCCCCGGCCATCGAATGATCTGGATGGATTTTGATCCCGAGATCCACGCGCGGCACTTGGAGCTGCTGGCGGCCTATACGTCGGAGACCGTCCTGGATCGACTTCTCCGCCGTGCGGTGATGGAAGGGATCTCGGACATCCACCTGATCCCGAAGCCGGCCGCGTACACCGTGATGTACCGGCGCCTCGGTGTTCGCCAGATCATCGAGGATCGCACGCGGGAAGAGGGCATCCGCATGGTGGCCCAGGCCAAGGACCGCGCCAAAGTCGATATTGCGGAGACCTCAGTGCCCCAAGATGGCGCCTTTCGTCTTGCGATGCTCGATCGCAGCGTGGACTTTCGGGTTGCCACCATCCCCGAGACCGATGGCGAGAAGCTCGTTATCCGGGTACTGGACCCCGAGGCTGCGTATCCCGAACTCGAGGCACTTGGAATGCGCGAAGTGGACACCTGGATGGATGCAGCCGCCCAGCCGCACGGGATCTGCTTGATCTGCGGCGCCACCGGATCCGGCAAGTCCACCACTCTCAATGCAACCTTGCGGCGCCTCGATCGGTTCGGCATGTCCATCCAGACTGTCGAGGACCCAGTCGAGCATCAGTTGTCGTTCGTTGGTCAAGTCGAGGTCAACCGGGGCAGGGGACTGGATTTCACCCGGGCGCTTCGCGGCTTTATGCGTGCCGACCCGGACGTGCTCATTGTTGGCGAGATTCGCGACCGCGAGACGGCGGAGCTGGCGGTGCAGGCGGCGGAAACCGGGCACATGGTGTTCGCAACGCTCCACACCGACTCTGCCGCCGGCGGCCTAACCCGGCTTCGGGACCTTGGAGTTCCGATTGCCGACTTCGCACCTCTGGTGCGTGCCACTATGGCTCAGAAACTCATCCGCGTAGCGTGCCCTCACTGTCACGGCAAGGGGTGCGATGCTTGCGAAGGGATTGGCTATTCTGGCCGGACCCTGATCTCCGAGGTCGCGCCATTCAGGGGTCCACAGGATGTCGAGCGCGCCCTGAATGGGGAGACCTGGTGGACCTCTTTAAGGGAAGACGGGGAAGCGCGGCTGCGCGAGGGTTCCACCACCGATGACGAGATTCGACGGGTCCTGGGGAGCGGCCTGTAAAAGAATAGACCCCGCCCGCCGGGGGCGGGGTCGGGCGGGCGGCCCTTAGAACCGAACCACCCGATCCTCGGTTGCCATTGTCACGGCCAGCACCCGGTCTTCGTGACCTTCTTCTCCGTTACAATCCAGCCCTCGCCGGGTGGCCCCCTGCGGGAACGTGCGTTCGACGCGCTCAAACACTCGGCTTGCGGGCTCGTTCAGCGTCACGCAGAGCCAAATTTCGCTTTCGACCAACCCCATGGACCACTCGCCGCGCGACAGAATCGGGGTTTGTACCCCCAGCTCGGCCTCAATCGCGCCTTTATCCGCTGTCGGTTGCTTCCCCAGGCGATCCAGGGTCACGAGTGCGTCTGAATAGGCATGCACTCCGGTCTTAATCTCTTGCTCCAACCGGTGTTCATGGATTGCGCCGAAGTCGATATAGGAGGCTGCAAACCACCCGGACGCGGCCGTCAGGCCGATCGAGAAGACCACAAGAAACAGATTGATCATGCTAGGCCCTCCATGGCTCGGCTGCGTTTCTAATCCAAACGAAGGGTGTGTTCGTCCGCCCAGACCAGATCGGCGTCACCGCTGGTTTCGACGACCACCCGCACTTGTTCGCCCGGGAGCAGGGGGGCCGAAAGGATCCCGGTTTTCCCCCGGGATACGGTTCCTGTGGGCTGGACGGTGGTTGAACCGATACCGCCGCCACCACCGCCGCCCTGACCCGGGAAGCCCCCCGCCTCAACAGTGAGTTCGTCGGCGGATGCTTCCAGGTTCTCTCGCCAGCGATCGCGGATAACCCAGCCGCCATCCCCTTGGTTAGCCTCCAGCCGCACTTCGATCGAGGCGTCCTGGTTGTCTTCAAGGTTCACCGCAAGGCTTGCATCGAAGCGGTAGAACGGTGTCGCCATCTGGTCCTGACTCAGCACCATTGTCACACCGGGGGAGGGGGCCGGGATGATACGGCGATTCGGGGCGCGATCTTCAAATCGCTCCACCACCATCCAATAGGTGTGATGATCGCCGCCGGTGTCCGTGGACCTCCCGCATTCATCTCCCCGAATCCACGCTTGATCGGCCTTGGTCTGTCCGACGTCTAAAAGGGCCTGACGGGTTCCGGTATTCCATCCGTCTTCGTCCGGTTGCAGGCATATCCAGACCGCTTCGAACCCCTCGTGGAACCCGGTACCGCTGACCCATGACCCGCCGGACGGGGCGGGTGGCACAAAGACATAATCCACCGCCAGTTCTTCCAGGAGGTCGCTACGCGGGATCCCACCCACGTCGATCGATCCATCGCTCCCGCGATTGTCCTCGAGGTAGCGCACCACTCCCTCTTCCATCGTCCGAAGGTCCCGTTCGACCTTTTCGGCGACTTGCGCGCGCACCTGTGCGTCGGCCGGGATGTACTGGATGGATGCCACAATAAGCACCGCCCCAATCATCAAGGCGGCGATCACCAGAATTAGATTCACCATATTGCCCCCCCTTGCCCCTTCATCGGGCGTCGGCGCCTGATGCGCCGATACGGCTTTACCAGAATCGCTGCATCTGGCCCGTGGTGAGTGTTACCGTCGCGCCGTCGTCCTCACGCTCGATTTCCCAACGAAACTCCCAGCCCGGCGGAACCAGCGCGTCCAAGGCGCCACGGCGTTCCAGCGTATAGACGCCGTGCGGGGCTTCCGTTTGGCCGGATACGGCGTCTCCTTCGTCCGTGACGCCACTGATCGTCATGCTCGGGCGCTCGGCGTCCAGGCTGGCGGACCAACGATCGGCCTCGGCCCATTCTGCGCCCGCTTCGCGGATCATCAGGCGCACATCCACGCCCACGCTTTCTCCCACGATGACGTCTCGTTCGATTTCGGCATGAACGCCATAGCGCACCCGTGTCACGCGCTCCTCGTCGAATCGCACCGCCACACCTTCCTCTGGCGGAAGCACGGCTTGAACATCCGAACCTGGCCGCCCGCTTTGCTCGGGCACAACCCAGAACATTAGGTTTGCCCCACCCGGCACATGCTCGCTCTCCCCGCAGGACTCGCCCAGATTTGCGGCACCTTCTGGTGCCTTGCTGACGAAATCCTGCATCGCCTTCTGGAGCGCCCCATTCGATTCGGACTCGGGGGGTTCCATGCAAATCCAGACCGCATTGCGCCCCAGTGCGGCATGTTCGCCGATCCCTGCCGACCACTCGCCACCGGCGGGGGCGCGCATCTTGAAGACGAACTCCGGGGCGAGATCCTCCATCAGGTCATTGCGCTCTTCACCCAGGTCGATGGCACCGGTGGCCGGATCGCGTATCTCCGCCAGATACCGGTGAGTGCCTTCGGCGTACGCTTGTGTTTGCCGGTCCAGCGTTCCAACGAGCTCGGCGCGCGCCTGGCTTTCCGCAGGGATGTAGCTGATGGCGGCCAGCAGGGCGACCGACCCGATCATCAGTGCTGCAACCACCAGTATCAGATTGACCATGGCTTACATGCCGCCCATAGCGTTCTGCGTCATCTCCAGCAGCGGGATGATCACGGCCCCAAAAAGGACTACGCCGGCCGCCGTGAGGAAGAGTGCGGCACCCATCTGAGCCGCCGGCATCAGCTGTTCAATACGCATTCGGTAGATGTCGCGGTACTGAATGGCGATCTGTTCCACCGACTGCGCCACTTGTACACGGTCCTGCGAGGTCGCCAAGGCCGCTCGATCAGTGGGGTGCAGGCTTTCCATCGCGTACGGCCACGGCCTACCAGATCGGACGGACTGCAATGCATTCCCGAAGTCATCTCGGGTCTGTCCCTTTGGCGCACTTTCCTTGGACAGCCGAAGCGCTTCCTCTACGCGCAGCCCTGCACGTAGCAGGATGGACAGCCCGTAGAACGCGATGTAGTTCTTTTTCGCCAGTGCGACGTCCTTGAAGAAGGGTACGCCCATGATGAAGCGGTCCACGGCGGCGGCCGCGACCGGACGCACCACGAACAGCAAGGCCCCCACGAACATCATCACCAGGGTGATAAACATGGCGAGCACGGTCAGCGTGTTCGCTGTAATCGTGACCCATAAGGGCTGCCCCGCTCCCATCTGCTGCACCATGGGGGAGGCCTCCATCTCCGGGACGACATAAAGCGTGGTCGCTAGCAGCGTGATGACGCCAGCGGCGAATCCGCCCACGGCCGACCACATACCCTTAGAGCTTTCCTTGCGGATTGCGGCCGACTCCTGCTCGAAACGGATCGCTTCGCGCAGGGCCTCGGCCATATTGCCGCCTTGGGAGCCCGTGCGAATAATCGCCAGAGTGGTCTCGGGGAATGCGCGCGCACCAATGGCCTGCATGGCGGCGACGAGGGAGTCACCGGACTCAATGCGTTTGCGCAGGGCCCCGGCAATCCGCGCGATCTTGCCCTTGAACGTTTCTTGGATCAAGCGCAGGGCCTCGCCGGTCCCAACACGCGACCCGATCATGGCCGCGAGACGCTGGAACAACATGGCCCTATCGCCTGTGGAGAGCCTGTTACTGCTCCCACCAAGGCTGAACGCCTTCTTGATACTGATCAGATGCCCGTAACTTTTGGCCTGCTTCAATGCATCAGCACGGTTGGGGGCCTCAAGCTCCACTGTCTCGATGCGGGAACCGTTCTTAATGCGGGCAGTAAAGGTCGCCATTCGTTCGCCGTCCTTGGCTGAATAGGGTAGTGATTAGAAAGCCAGGCGCACCGATCAGGCGGCCTTGCTCGATGCGACATCGATCTCGGCACCGAATACGCGATGCACCTCGCGCTCATCGGTTTCCCCGGCGTGAACTTTCGTGATCACATCCTCCGCCATGCTTGGCCACCAGCGTTCACCCTGGATCACTTTGTCGACCGACTCCACATCCGGGAGATATGCGGTCTCCGACACAATCGTCCGGCTGGCATAGCCCGACTCTCGGCAGAGGCTGCATCCTTTGCCCCCGCACGACTTGCACAAGGTGCGCACCAGGCGCTGCGCCATCACGCCGCGCAGCAGGTAGCGAAGCTCATGCGATTCCACGCCAATATCCCGAAGCCGCCCGATGGCCCCGTGGACCGATGCCGTATGCAGGGTACCCAGCACCATGTGGCCGGTTTCGGCCGCCTTGATCGCGTTGCGGGCGGTCTCCAGGTCACGTATTTCCCCGACGATGACTACATCCGGGTCGGAACGCATGAAGGCGCGCACACCACGCGCAAAGTCGAGACCCACCGTGTCGTTGATGGCGACCTGGCCAACATACGGGATGCGGTATTCGACGGGATCCTCGATCGAGTAGATCGCGGACTCGAGCACTTCCATTTCGCGGACGGCCGCGTTCAGGGTGGTGGTCTTCCCGGACCCGGTGGGGCCGCAGATTAGACAGAGCCCTTCCGCCCGGTTCATGGCCTTGCGGAATTCATCGATCCGCGTGATACCGAGCGTATCCAGCACCGGGTTCACCCGGTCGGGATCCAGAAGCCGAATGACAATACTCTCGCCCTCGGTGGTCGGGAGCGTCGCGACACGCATGTCAACGACTCGGCCGTTGTGCTCAATCGAGAAACCGCCATCCTGCGGGACCCGGCGCTCGGCCATGTCCATCCGAGAGCGGTCCTTGATCTGAGCCGCAAGCGACTGGTACTCCTCAAGCGCCCCCTCGTGTGTCAGCTCGCGCACCCCGAGTCGGCGCGACAGCACGGTGTAGCTGTGTGTCCGGGGGATGATATGAAGGTCCGATGCGTTCTCGTTGAGCGCGCGGCGGATCATTTTCTCCAGTACCCCGCCGTCTTCCGACGACGCGCGTTGTGCCAGTTCCAGGTATTCGTCGACGCGCTGCGGCGAGGCCGCGACAAAGGCGATGTCGCGGCCTCCCATGTACGGGGTCAGCTTGCGACGAACCTCGCCGGTCCGATTGAGGGTCGCCACATAGACGATGTCCGGTAGCTCCGCGATGATCATGCTGCGGGTTTCCGCCAGCACTTCCGCATCCATCCCCGGCAGCAAGGTGGACTCGCGCATGAGCATGGCCGGATTCGTCCGTCGCAAGGTGCTGACGAGCGTGTCCTGGCGAATAAAGCCGTTGCGTACGAGGATACGCCCCAGATGCTCGCCTGTGACCGATTGCTCGGCCAGGGCGGCCTTGAGACGACTTGCCTCAAGCAGCCCTTGCTCAACCAGATAATCGCCAAGCCTCACGAGATTCTCCTATGTTGCCCAATAAAAAGCCGGACCGGTGCGCATCGCACCCGGCCCGGCGGCATACTCCTCAAGCGTCGTTGGTGCAACAGATCGCCGGATAGTCATCCATGCCTTCGTCGTCGCACGACGGCACCAGTCGATCTTCGGAACCCACCGAATCAAAGCTGGTGTGGTCCGCTCCCTGTCGTTCGTTCATGCGTTCACAGGCGGCATCCGATACCGCATCGCCCGGCAGGTAGATCACGCCTTCGTTCTCGTCGATCACCCACCCCTCGGGCACCGTCTGGATGTACCGTGGCACGAGGTCCTCGTTCATGTCGGTGATCAAGGTGCCTTCGCGGCCGGAGCGCAGGTTGACCGCACCCACAATCTGAGTAGCCTCGTTCAAGATGCGGGCAGATTCGGCGTTGGCCGACTCACCGACAAACACATCACCACCGTAGTAAAGCGTCGCCACGGCGAGGGCCGCCGCCAGACCAATCGAAATCAGTACAATAATCAGTGAAAACATTTCTCAATTCTCCGAAGCTAGGCCCTGCGGACCAGTCGGTTTTGCAGGGCTTTGTGAATCTTTTCCGCAGGGCGTAGCCACGCAGCTGCAAACCCAATGGACCCACCAATGAGCCACCAGATCGCCGTACTCCAGTCACCGACGGTGAGGAAGTAAATCCCCACCGCCGAGACCAGACCCGCCACGACATAGTCGGCAATCACAATGTTGCTGAACAGTCGCTTCACGGGATCGCCTACTTAGTAGCTGTAAGCGAAGACGCCGTTTTCATCACAGGCGTACGGCAGGGCACCGTGGTCGGTGTCCAGAAGATCCGCGCCTTCGCCGAAGGTCACGCTCGAGGCGTCTTCTTCGTCGACACCGGCTTCTTCGTTAATGGCGGCGCAAACCGCGCTGGGGCCATCTTCAGTGCTACCCAGGCCGGTGATATGGACGAAACCCTGCTCGCCTTCCGGTCCACCCATTTCCCACGCATCATCGGTGATGTCGGCGGCCGGGGCCGGGATCGAGGACAGGTAATCGTCATCCGCCAGCTCCTGGACACCGTCCACGCCTTCAACCGGGTGGTCACCCGCGTTGCGCACGGTGAACAGGGTGGCACCGCCGCCAACCTGCTGCGCCTGGTTGATCACGCCGGACGCGTTGGCCTGGGTGGTACCCTCGGTGAAGGCAGATCCGCCATAATATAGGGTCGCGACCGCGAGGGCGGCGACGAGGGCGATGGAAATGATCGTAATAATCAGAGAAAACATAGTGCATTACTCCTTATGCATTTAAGAACGCCAGATTGTCACTGGCTATTGGTGGTTGAGAGATGGGCAAGAAACCCATCTTCACATTCCTGCCCCGCGCACAGATAGTCGAGCTGATGCCCGGAACAGAAACCTTTTAGGGCGGACAAATGAGCAACGCCTTGATAGGGTCCTCCGCGATGAGCACCGCGGTCTTTTAGCTCAAGAACCGACCCCTGTTGACTGACTTCAAAACCCAGGCGTTCCGCCTGGCCCTTGCAAACCTCGTGTTTACTTTGTTCGTTAATCTCGGTAGCCGACCCCGCCGATACGAGCGCGACCCCAACACCCCCAGCTGCGAGGATCATCCCGATCCCGGCGAATAGCCCGCCTCGCACCAGATTGGCCTTTCGGTGTTCGCTCACGACTCGTCACTCACGGTGCCGATCGTCGCCTCGTAGCGCGCGCCGTCGAACTCGAACTTTTTGATGTACTCGCTGTGACCCAGCTGCTCTTGCTCTTGAGTCAGCGCCTCAATGGGCAGCGGAACGCTTTGGTCGGCGCTCACCTTGGGCATCGGAGCCGTCGCGGTTAATGTGTAGGCTGCCAGGGCGCCGACAAAGCCGATCGAGCCTATTGCTAGCACCGCATTTCCCGTTTTCCGCAGGGCGCGGCCATCGCCTTGATAAGGCTCCATGCCACCCGGTTTCTGCGCTTCGATCATCACGACCGAGTCATCCGGGTCCTCCCGGTGGACGATCGTGTAGATCTCGCCGTCCTCGTTCAGCACTTCAGCCCAGCCGTCGGCGAGGGCAACCCCGATGCGTTCGTTCGTTCCCAGCGCCTCCCGGATCGCCGTCAAACGCGCATCACCACCGCCTTCCTGAATCTCGTAGAGGTAGGCATCGGCCTCCTTGTCACGTTCGATTCGAAAGCGTGTCGCCTCAAGAGACGAGCACTGGCGCTCGGCCAGCCCGCGAACGAACTCGCGCGCGTCCTTCTTGCCGACGCCGGGTAGGTTGCCTACGATCAGAAGGATCGGAGGATTCACTCGCCTTCCTCCTTCTCGCCTTCCGCGGCTGGCCCGATCAGCCACACATCGACGCGGCGGTCGCGCCCCTCAACCTCACCCGAGCGGCACTGGGCCGGCGGGGCCGCGCTTTCCGTTTCAACGCGCTGCGCCGAGACACCGGCATCGGTGACGACATCCCTTGCAGCGGCGCCGCGGGCGGCTCCGAGTTCCATCGCCACGGCGCTGTCAACGCCCGGGTCCCCGTAGCCGACCACTACGGCTCGATACTCCGGAAAGTCCTGAAGGCTCCGGGCAATCTGTTCGAGATGCCGGGCTGATTGGCCTTCGAGCTGATCCGAACCCGAGCGGAAATAGGCCGCCGTTGTTTCCACCAGCTCTTCGTCTTCCCCGATACTGACGACACTGGTGTCGCACGCCCGGGCTGTGCCCGGAAGCGGCAGCAGATCGTCGCCCTCGTCAGTGAACACGGTGACGGTCGGACGCAGAAGAATGAACATCGCGTGCCGATCCGTGGAAATGCGCTGCGAACCGGCTTTGGCATCCTCGAGCCCGGCGAGCGAAGTGAAGTCCTGGTCCACCTGGTCGTAGGCGATGCCACCGATCAGCGTCGCCTCACCCGGACGCAGGCGGGAGATATTTGTAAATGAAAGATCCTGGAGCTCGGGGTGAGACAGCGTGCCTCCTTCCAGACCCACATCGAACTCGCGGATCTGCACGACATCGGTGAGATCCATGTCGATACTGCTGGTCACGAGATCCGTGGAGGCGTCGTAGCGAGGCGTAATCGCAACCTCGATGCCAACGCTCTGCGTATCCACACTCGCGCCGGAGCGGATGTTGCTCTCGCCCGATACGGTGGTGTCGAGGTCGCCGACAAACGGGATCTCGCCGCCGGAGCGCATATCCACTTCAGACCCCGCGACCGTGGTCAGCGTAATATCCTGCTCGGTGGTTGCATCCCCGTATTCGGACAGCGCATTCAGCACCGCCGTCACGCTCACGTCATTGCGCTGAACCTCCGCGCCCACACCCTGGCGGGTAAACGTCAGCATCTCGCCGAGTTGTTCAACATCGGTGTTCACGAGTGATCCCATGCGCACGGCCAGCTCGTTCCAGTTAAACCCCTTGCGCTCCTCGCGATTCAGGCGCACATCCAGGAGGGCCAACTGAAGATGGACCACAGCGGCGTTGCGGGCGGCTCGTTCAACGTATTGCTCGATATCCTCGTGGGCGTTCGGGGCTGCCCGGTAGGTAATGACGCCTGCATCCAGCTCACCGCGCACGGCGCTACCGCCCAGGTCCTCGATCTGCTCGACCAGACGCTCCACCAGCTCCTCGTTCTGAGGAGCACTGAGGATGTAACGGGAATCGCTGCGCAGCAGCAGGTGACCGCCGCGGTATTCCACCGCGACATCACGCACCGCTTCCAGCGCTTCAATCAGGTCACCGACGGACCCTTCAAAACGGTTTAGCCCCAGGCGCTGAGCCGATAGCTCACTGGACCCCTCACTGCCTTCGCTGTCGCTCCTGCCAGATTCATCCCGAATCATGGCCGGTACGCCCTCGGCATTCAGGATGGCGACGAGATCGCCCATCGTCGCCTGCGGCGGAAGGTCCAAGTCGACCTCCTGATCACGCAGCAGGGCCGGTGCGGGGTACTGGCGCCCAATCTCGATGCCGGAACGGCCACTGACCCGCGACACCGGCGGGCGATCTTCGGCCCACGAATCCTGCTTGTCGCGCTGGATCTCAGTGGTGTCCGGAAGACGGTCGCGATCTTCCGGCATGGCAGCACACCCAGTCAGCAGTGCGAAGGCAACACCCGTGGCAATGGTGGTACGAAGCCTCATGCCTCGCCTCCATCATCACTCGAGATCGCTTCAGCGCCGGGGATTACACTGGGAAGATCAAGCTCGCGTTCGAGTTCGACGCGAATCAGTCGGTCGGTGTCCGGTTCCCGGTAGTAGGCGTGTACGCCGGCACGGCCGACCAGTTGGCTGCCACCCGGAAGATGCTTGAGTTCAGCCGGGACATGATCGCGGTCCATCGCGTCACGCTCGTCCGCCGCTTCCATCTGCTCGCGCATTTCGCGCAGCATCATCTCGAGTTCGTCGAGGCGGAATTCCAGCTCGGTGGGAGCCTGCACGGATACGGCGGGGCCGTCGTTCTCGACTTCCGGCGGGGTAAAGGGGTCCGCGGCGACGGTGGCACTACCCAGCGCGACCGTCAGGCAGGTCAAAACCGAAAAGGAAGCGTATTGACGAGGCGCACCGTTCAGGTAGGTGCGATCAATCCTGCTGTACCGCATGAAAGTCCTTTTTCGTGGTTGCCAATCCGTGGCGTGCAAGTAGGCTCGCGAATTTGAGTGGTCGTGTCAAACACTCGTTTGGGCGGTTTTTCGCCCTTGCATTCACCCGTCGGTCAGACCCGCTTCCATCAGGAAAATACTGGGCGTTTTGCCGGTGCGGGACGTCAACGTGAGCGTTTTCTTGGCCCGCGTCATCGCGACATACATCAGGCGGCGCTCTTCATCAAAGTCGGTCGCCTTCTCGGTGGGAAACTGCCCCTGTTCGGCGCGTGTGACCCAGACATGATCGAATTCTTGCCCCTTGCTCGCATGGGCGGTCAGCAGCGTAATTCGGGCCTGCTCCTCGGGGCGCTTCTTGAGGTTGCGTTCGAGGTTGCGCAGGCACTTGCCAATCTTCATGTCCTGCTTCGGGGACTCCTTCTTCATCATCGTCCGGATGGCCCGCGCCAGCCGCCCCATCTGTTTCGGCCCCTGGTTCTTGTCGTGGGCGAATCCGGAGAAGATACGCGCGACGAAGGCCACGATCCGGTCCGCATTCCCGATCCCGGCCTGCTTGACCCAGGCCGGCATATTGCGTGAGAGCTTAATCGCGAATTGTCGCTGCATCTCGTGCCCCGGGTCCCACTGGATATCCGGCAGGGCATCCACGATCGCCAATACGTCGCTCCCCCCACCCTGAATCGCATCATTGGCGACTCGGTAAGGAAATCCCGCCCATATCAGGATCTGGCGCAGATGAGGCAGGGGGTCACCGCGGCCCTCGGCGATCTGATTGACCACCGTCAGGGCCCGGTGGACCGCGGCTACATCCGGGTCATCGAGGAAGTTGCCGCCGCCTGCCCGGTAGTAGGGGACGTCGCGCTCCATCAATTCCCCCTCCAGGGCATCGAGGGCGCGATTGCTGCGGCCAATGTAGGCGATCGTCTCGTCCTCACCGAGCTGGTGCCAGCGGTTTTCGATGGCGTCGGCCTCTGCCTCCGGGTCCCCTACACGCTCGAAGGTGATGGTGCCGCCCGGTGGCTGTGCGGCCCGGATCGGTTTTTCGACCCGGTTGGCGTTGTGGCGGATCAGCCGCTCGGAGGGCGTCAGGATTTCGGGGGCACAGCGGTAGTTGACCGGCAGGATCACATGCCCGGCGCTGTGATCGGTCATAAACCGCATCATCCCGCCGTACCCCTGGGCGTAGCGCCAGCCATAGATCGACTGGTCATCGTCGCCCACCAGCGTGATATAGGCGCCACCGGATGCGCCGGGGCGGCTGTGGGCCTTGATCCAGGCATACTGGAGTGGATCCATGTCCTGTGCCTCGTCCACCAGCATGTGGGTACAGGGCAGAGGTGGTATGGAGCCGTCGGCCATGCCGTTCACGGCAAACCGCAGGATATCGGCGAAGTCGAGCTTCTTGCTCTTCGCCTTGTACTGACGAAACAGGTTGTAGATGTAGTCGTAGGGCGCCTTCTCCAGGGTGGCCTCGCCGGGCTCCTTTTCCTGCACCTGTCGCTCCTGGACCTGGAGGCTGATTTCCTCGTAATCCGCCAGTTCGGGGTCCATGCCGTCGCGCACCGCCTGATCGATGGCGTTGCGCAGAATCGAGATCCACTCACCGGTGGCGAGGATCTGGCTGGCCTTGGCTTTGCGGGCCTGCGTGGCCTGGCTCAGTGCGAGCGAGTGAAAGGTGCCGGCCTGGAAACGCTGGAGTTCGCGGGGTGGCAGGCCTTCAGCGGACATGCGCTGAGTCATCTCGATCGCGGAGGCCTGAGTGAAGGTGACGGCCGCGACACGGTGTTTCGGGTCCTGGTCGAGCAGTCGGCGAGCGCGTGTAATCAAGACCCGTGTCTTGCCGGAACCGGGGCAGGCCGAAACCAGGCAGTGTCCGTCCGAGGTGACGGCCTCGCGCTGGTTGTCGTTGAGTTCCTCCAGGCGGATCGCATTAGTCATTCCGCCGCTCCTGTGTGCGCTCTCCCTGCTTGTTGCCCGTATCTCCCATTTCCTCGTCCATATACTCGATCACTTCCTCGAGGTGCTGGCGGCGGGTCTCCCGGATCTCGCGGGCCACCGCCAGCACCACCGCCAGCCCTGCGATCGCGACCCCGATGTGCAGCAGGATGAGCTGCCCATGGCCGATGCCGACGATGCTGATAATGGCGCCGAGGAGCAGCGCAAGGAGTGTGGTGGGGACCGGGATGCTGGAAAGATTATTCATGTCGTCCTCCTGACGGTTGTTGTGCGCGGTATTGCGCACGCAGGGCCTTCCTGGCCCAGCGGTCCAGCAGACGGTCGAGTGCTTTGGGGGCGCACTCGGCCATACGTTCCAGCCGTCGCCGGTGGCGGCGGCGTTTGTCTTCGATGTATTCATCCGGTGGCGGCGGGGCACGCATCACAGCCAGACAGGCGCCACGTCGAGGGATTCAATGGCGGCGGGCACCTTCGGATGCAGGCTGGGGCGACCCAGATGAAACCCCTGCACACAATGGACCTGAAAGGCGTCAGCATGGGCGAGCATGTCGGCGTCCTCGACCCCTTCGAGGATGATCTGGAAGCCGTGCCGGGGCGCGAGGTCGGTGCTCATGGCCATCAGGGCCTCGAACATCGCCCGCCCCCGGCTGGTAGTGGTGTCCACCCAGGGCGAGACCTTCACGTAGTCGAAGTCGAACAGGGTGAAGATCGACAGCCCGGCGCCCCCGGTACCGAAATCGTCGAGGGCGACCCCGACCCTGCGTTCGCGCAACGCCTCGAGGGCGTCCACCAGAGGCGGGATGCGGTCCAGATCGAAGGTCTCAGTCAATTCGATGACCAGCTTCCTGGGATCGACCCCCTGTTCGAGGAGGCGATCCAGCTGGCGGAGGTACAGGGGTTCCAGCAGGGTGGAGGCCGCGACGTTGACCCCGAAGCGGCCGTCGTTTTCGCGGGCCCAGGGGGCGACCTTCTCAAGGGTGGCCCGATCAATGCGGCCGGTGGCTTGCGGGTCCTGCAACAGGGCCTGCGGCACCCCGGATATCCCGGCATCGATGCAGCGAGACAGCACTTCCCAGTATTCGATCCGAGGGGTGCCTGCGAACGGCCGGGCGATGATCGGTTGGAACACCAGGTGGTGTGAATCCAGCGCAGGCGCGGGTTGTTGATCTCCCATGCGATTCGATTCCCTTCGATGACGCCCGTCGTCCTGACGAGCCAGCGACCAAGATCCTAACGGCGTCGCACGCGCGGGGCAAACCCGTTTTTCAGCCCAGAATTTATACCATAGTTCATAGCGTTCCCCATTCCCTGATCACCCATCCAGGGTCACCCCAACGCCCGATCCTGGCTTCCCCTATCGGTTTTCCCTTGAGTCCTCTCTCTTCTCCCCGGGGCCCTTCTGCGTCAGTGTCCGGGCAAAACGGTACGGGTACCCCCACGCAGTGGGGCGCTGGGGGAGCCCGACAGGGCCGGGGCCTCCCCTTGGCGAACCGCGCGCGCGACTGAAGGGGGATTCAAGAAGAGGGTCCAGCTCAAGGAAGGAAGAACCGAGGCGGGGCCGGAGGGCTGGCAATGGGGTCCGGGGCGCACCCCTGGCATTCGGAGGAACTGTGAACTATGGTATATTTTGAGGGCCGAAATAGGTGCAGGATGCACGCCCGGGAGGGGATATGGCCGACACCGATGCCGAAATCCGACTGAAGGAAACCGCCGAACAGGTGCTGCGGCTGCGGGATCGTCTGCGCGAGGCCGTGATGCAGGAGGCCCCGGAACGCTACGCCTGGGGGGCGGGGACACCCACCCCGTCGCTGAACGAGCTGATCGTGCATGCAACCTCGGTGGACTACGGGGAAACCACCCTCACGCACCAGGCCCCGGGCCTGATCGGGGTCAGCCACGACACCCTGCTGCGGGTGGAGCAGTACAACGCCGCCAAGGACGCCCTGGCCGAGGCCGTGGCCGACCTGCGCCTGGCGTTCGGCGGGCACCAGGCGCGCAAGATCGCCAAGGAGCGCCTGCGCCTGTGGATCGGCCCGCGGGTGAGCCTGCGCCAGCTCTACCGCCACGTCCTCTGGGTCGAGGACGAGGTGCGCGCGGTTGGCTTCACCATGGCCCGCGCCCATCGCCCCCTGAAACGCCTGACCCGCGCCGAAGCGGAAATCCGCCTCGAGGCCATCTTCCAGCAGGAGGAGGACCTGGAGCATGCGCGGCAGGTGCTGGCGGGCGTGCCGGACGCCATCGACCTGTACGAGGCCTACCCGCCGCAGGAACACCTGCGTGCCAATGTTCAGTTCCGACACGGCGGCAAGCGCATGGTGGTCGCGCACTCGCCGATCCTGTTTCCGATGCCCCCGGGCGGAGCACCGCCGAGCCACAACCAGGAGCCGCGCCCGGCCGCGGCGCGCAAGCCGCGCGCCGACCGCCGCATCGAGTCCGAACCCCTGATCGACCACGCGCCGATTTATTGCGCCCGCTCCCTACCCACGACGGGCTGAAACTGCAACAATAGGACCTGTTACGCACTACACTCATGGATGGAAAAGGCAAACGGAACGCCGCTATGACATGGCAGGGACGCCAACCGCATCGACCGCGAACAAGTGCCTCCATGTCCACCACTTCGACCATTGGAGGTCACCATGTCGAATCCCAAACCGAATCCGCGCCGCGAAGCCAACGGCAATAAAGCAACGCGCAAGCCCAACCTGATCCTCGGCCGACGCCAGGGCGAAAGCCTCCACATCAACGTGGACGGCCGCACCATCGTCGTCGAGGTCGCCATGATCCTGGGCTCCCAGGTCCGCATCGGCATCCAGGCCGATCGCGACGTGGAGATCGTACGCTCGGAACTGCTCGAACGGGCCCGCCAGGAAGCGTCGGATGATGAGGACCATCGCCCGACGTAAAACGGCCCATGATCAAATTTTGATCAGCCGTTAGAATGAACCGCTCGCAAAGGTTTGCGTGCGACGTCCACAAGGTTATCCACAGATTCTGTGGATAACTTCGGGGGACGGACTCGATCCACGAGTGCAATCAAGGATGATGAACCATGAGCAAGACGAATCTCCCCGCGGTCATTCCGCAACCCACCTCCCAACGCACGAGCGCCGAATCCAACCCTCCGGTGACCTTCCGCATGTCCACCCTGGCGGGCGGGCTGGCTGTGGCGTTTGCACTGGGTATCGGCGCCGCTCAGACCGATTGGTCCAGCATGGGCGAGCGTTCCAATCAGATCGAGAACGGACCGCGTGCCGCGATGCTCGAAACCCTCAGCCGCCCGGCCGGGGCCGCCGAGGTCTGCGAAGGCTGTGACACGGCGATTGAGTGGAGTCGGGAACTGGACCAGCGCCCGTTCCCGAATCCGATCGGTCAGTATCACCCCGGCGCTCCCTCGATGGCGCCGGAAGCCAAGTCAGACAAATCAGATTCGCCCGATTTCCCGCAGAAGGGCGAGAAGGATTGGGTCCCGCAGGAGGAGATGCCCGGCTACTCGGACGACGCCGCCGGTGAACCCGAACCCGCTGCCAGTCCGGACTCCGGGCCAATCCCGGGGCCCGCTGTCACCGCGCCCGCCGATCCGTCGGCGCACGCCCCCACACCGTACCGCGCGCCGTCTCCGGCACCGGCGCCTGAGATGCCCGAGATACCGGATCTCAATGTCGAACCAAAACCGGCACAGGACGCAGAGGCGGCCCCGTCTGAAGACGGCCCCGAGCTGGCGGAGGACGATGGTGATGTCTACATGGAGTGCTCACGGGTGGGCGACGCCATGCACTGCGAACCAATCAGCATCGAGATGCTGGCCGAGAACGCGGTCCAGACCATCAACCCGGTGGACGTGGTAGGGGATATGGCCCCCACCGGCCGCGTCGACCGTGACGTGTCCCAGCCCCCGGAAGCGATGCACGACCCGCACCGGCCGGCCCCCGATCCGGACGAGGTCCCGACCTACGGGCCGATCGAACGCGGGGATACGGTGCTGGATATCGCCCAGCAGCATTTTGACCTGAGCCGACACGACATCTACGACGCCGCCGCGGCCATTGTGCGCGAGAACCCGCATGCGTTCCGCAACGGCAACCCCGACGACCTGATGATCGGCACAACCCTTGAGATACCGGACGAAGATGTGATCCACTCCGGCTCCTGGGCCTCTCTCATCAAGTCACCGCCCCCGGTCGAGGTGACCGAGGAATCCTTCCGCCCCCTGAAGGGCGTGGCCGCCAGCCACATGACCCTCAACGTTCAGCCGGTACCACTCCAGGAAGGACACGAATACGCCCAGCAGGTGAGCACGCATCGAGCCGATGGCGCCGAACGGTCGCACACGATCATGGTCGGCGGCGAGGGGATGCAACCCCGCGAGGCAGAACGCCAGCGTGCCCCGGGGGCCCAAGGCAGCGGTGCCGAGCAGGCGGATCAGCTGCGGCGCGAACTCCAGGCCATCGAGGCCCAGCTACAGTCCCGTCGCTAGGCCCAAGGAGACATCATCATGTGCGCCAGCAATCTGCTATTCGTGCTGTTCTTCATAGCCGGCTTTATGATCGAGCCGGTGATTCGCCGTAACGTCATTGCAGGGTGGCGACGGCTCCGGCGAAGTCCACCACCGGATCCGGCGGAATCGTAGTCCATGAAAAGGGCCCAGCGCGACAGCACCGGGCCCTTCTTCTTTGCGCGATCGCAGCAGCAGGTAACGGGGGCATCTCGATTGCAAAACAAACCCGTCGGGTCGCGCCTCCAGACACAAAACCCCGCGCCGCCGGGACCGGGTTGTTTTGCTACACGGCCGAACGGTCGCCCTTTCGATCAAATCGCCCGTGGATCTCCACGACCTCCTGCACAACCTCTTCCAGACCGTCTCGCACTTGCCGGTTGAAATAGCGAAGGACACGATAGCCCTCCCGCACCAGGCGGTTCTGACGCTCCCGGTCCTTCTGGAACGCGGCCTTGCTGCGATGGTACTGAAAGCCGTCGAATTCGATGACAACCCCCGAGGCTGGTAGAAGCATATCCACGCGGTACGCGCGCCCCGGCACCAGCCCCGTGACTTCCTCCTGAACCGCGTCCGAGCCCAGTCGCTCTTTGAGGGCCTGCGCCAGAATCTGTTGCGGATCGACGGCGGGAGCGGGGCGCCGCCGGCCCGATCGCGCTCTCGAGGCGGCCTTGCGCGCCACACACGGCTGAGCCGCTTGCTTCTTCGCCTCGGCCGCCGTAAGGAAACCCATCTGAACGGCCTCCTGAATCGTCATGCGGCGGCTACGCGCCACGAGAACGACCGGTCTTGCGAGCCCAGGCGGCGAACTCGCGCATCAAGGCGCGCGCCGGGACCCGGTAGCGACCATCCACCCGAATTCGGGGGTCACGCGGGGCCGGTCGGGCATATTGCCGAGACACCTCTAGGATGCGGTTACGCCACGCGTGATCCCGCAACCGTCGCCTCATCAGGGCCTTGT
The DNA here is from genome assembly GCF_000025545.1 of Thioalkalivibrio sp. K90mix. Taxonomy (NCBI): domain Bacteria; kingdom Pseudomonadati; phylum Pseudomonadota; class Gammaproteobacteria; order Chromatiales; family Ectothiorhodospiraceae; genus Thioalkalivibrio; species Thioalkalivibrio sp. K90mix. The sequence continues at coordinate 197,524 of NC_013930.1, read as the reverse complement.
AGTCGCTGAAGTTTCCTTCGAACCCATCGGGCGGTGAAAACAAGGCCCCATATCCCGGATCGGTGTTCTGGTCCGTGTCGTCGATGACGCCAAACGGCCCCCGGTCGCTTGTTTCCTGGTGGCCAAGCGATGGCGGCAACGATCGAGGGTTCAGCCCCATAGTGGCACCCCGGCACCCGCGGTTCCTTGAGCGAATGGTGGAGTCCATTTGAGCGGGCGCGAGAAGAGGCCCCAGGAAGAAAAAAAGACGCAGCTCCGAGGCGCTGGAGCTACGTCCTGGGTCCTGCAAACATTACCTGTGAGGGTGTCAGGTAATTCGGGTCGGATAGCTCTCGCCAACCGGTTGTATAATTGTTGCATAAGTTGTTTTGCCCTGTCTTGCGGGACGATGCGAAAACCTTCGCACTTTTCCACGCTCACCTTACGCATCCTTGCCTCGCTTTCGGCGGAGCCCGTCCACGGCCGCCCGACTGGCGGCATCGGAACGCCGATCATAGATCTGGGTGGTGGTAACCGACGAGTGCCCCATCAATCGCTGCACCGTCAGCAGATCCGTCCCGTTGTCGAGGAGCTGCGTCGCAAAGGATCGCCGCATATCATGGGGCAGGGTAGGCGGCATCGCGGCCTCCATGGAGCGCTCGCGCACGACTTTCGCCACCGCCTGGTCACTCATGCGCCTCCATTGGATATGCCCACCCCGGGCCATAGGCAGGAACAACGGGCCATCACGCTCACCGCGAACCTCATCGATCCAGTGATTGAGGGCGTCCCAGGCCACGTCGTCCATGTACCCCGTTCGCTCCCGGTTGCCTTTCCCTCGTATCAGTACCGCCTTTTCCTCCGGCACCAGGTCGCCGATCCTCAGATCGACAACCTCCGAACGTCGCATCCCGGTGGAGTAGAGCACGTTGACCAAGGCCGCATCGCGAATCCCAATGGGCGTCCGATCCCGCTCCAGGTGCTGGGTGAAACAGTCCATCTCGTCCTCGGCGACAGCGCGGCCTCGAGGCTGGCGTTTCCCCTTGGCGGCCTTCACCTCACGGATGTGCTGGAACTCGTCTCCCGAGATCCGGCCCGCGACCCACACCTCGTGCATCACGCCCCGGAAAACACTGAGATAGAGCGACTGTGTGGCGGGGGAAAGCTCCTGTGATACCAGCTCATCACGCAGATCGAGGGCATCGCCGCGGCGTAGTGTCTCCCAGGGCACGGCGTCCGGTGATTCGTACCCGAGACTGGCGGCGACGGACCGCAGCGCCTTCTCGCCCGTGCGCTTGGACGCGGGGGTATTCAACGTCCGGACATAGTCTCGATGAGGCCGAAAAGAAGAAGGGCGCGAACCCGGGGTTTCCGGGGCCGCGCCCTTGCTGTCAGGTCCTGATTCGGTCATGTCGCATTCCGAAGCCGTCTCTGGCCCGGATTATAGCAAAAGGTAGCGTAAATCGATATTACCGCTAATTATCCCTCACGCAAACGACCTGCATGCTCAACGTTCGCGACCAGGTTGATTCGATTCGATCGCTGTTGGTTCCTGACGTGTCATGGAGAAGCCGATACGCCGTTTGCTCGTCCGACGCTAGTCCTCCGCCTTGTGATTCCGTGGAGGCCCAGATCGCGGAATTGGGATCGGCCCCCGCCGCGGGCAATGCCCCCGACTGAGCAATCGTGTCCAGCTCATTGATCGCGGGCCAATACCAATCGGTATGTCCATGCGCATCAAGGCGGTCGCAATGCAACGCCGGCGGAAACGCCCCTAGCGGCTGCCCGCTGTCCATCTGGCTCACATTGTGTTGCCCAGACGTGTAGCTAGTCGCTCCATATTGACCATCCCAACCCCACTCCAAACGCGGCACATCGGCCACATCACCATGGGGCACCTGCATCCCTCCGCCCGCGTTGATCGGCTCGGGCTCGGGTTCGGGCTCGGGTTCGGGCTCGGGTTCGGGCTCGGGTTCGGGCTCGGGTTCGGGTTCGGGTTCGGGCTCGGGTTCGGGTTCGGGCTCGGGTTCGGGTTCGGGCTCGGGTTCGGGCTCGGGTTCGGGTTCGGGTTCGGGTTCGGGTTCGGGCGGAGGCACGGTCACGCTGCCTACGTGGTCGCCTGATGACGTGATCACGACCCGATGCGCCCCTTCGTCAGCAACCGCAACTGTTGGCGCCATCGCCAACGTCAGACCACCGAGCACCGCTGCCCCGATCGCTGCTGTTTCCAGCGCGGACTGCACTTCCCTGCTCAGTTGCTTCTTTTTCACGCTCTACTCCTCAATGCCAATGTTCTATTAGGACGGCGCCCCCGTTTCGTGGCTTTAATTCATGGAGTAGCAATCTGCTCCGGTTTGCCGAACGTTTTCAGCCCATACACCTTCACCGAATTGCTGCCTACAGACTACGTCCGGGTTGTTTCTGGCAAAGCTATCAGTCATTCGCCAGCTCACGCTCCCAACTTGCACTTCGCTCGGTTCGGGTTCGGGTTCGGGTTCGGGTTCGGGTTCGGGTTCGGGCTCAGGCTCTGGCTCTGGCTCTGGCTCGAGCGCCACATCGCACGAGCCGCTGGTCCACGACCCTCCAAGGCCTTCGCACGTCCCGGCCTCCCCCACCGGCTCGGGCATATCGAATGAGCAAATCCACTCCGGCGAGTACCACTCCCCACCGTTGTCCTCACACGTCTGCCGGGCCTGCGCATAGAATCGCTCCGACTCAGTTGGCAACACTGCATCTGAAGCATCCACACCGCCGAACTGAACATCAGGGTCTTCGATCTCGCCGCGGTCCGAGGTTCCGTAGAGGCTGCCTGTATCGACACCCAGTTTCTGGCGGATCGACTCCGAGTGGTAATCATCACCACTCGACCCGCTCATTGCTCCAGAGCCGCGCTCCATCGCCGACCCCGATGAAATCATCGACAACGTGAGGGCAACGCCGACCGCAATTTTCGTTTTCCTTAACATCACGCCACCTCTCTAAGACGCTGCACTAAAACTGACACTCGCCTCCGGTCCAGTTACCGCCGAGGCGATTGCATACTTCACTATCGGACGGATCCTCCCACTCGAAGGTGCAGACATTGCTGCTATGCCACGTACCTCCATCGTTCTCGCAAGCCTGTTGGGCGCCTGCGTACGGGTTGGACTCTATGTTCTCCAGGCCGTAGGCGACGCCCGGGTCTGTCCAACCGAAACCAATCTCCGGTTCCTCAATGTGTCCCATCCCGCCTTCCGGATGCTGCACTTCCCCGGGCGTTCCAATCCCAAGATTGTCCCGGATGTTCTGACTATCGAATTCATCGCCGTGAGACGACCCCACAAGGAGCGCGAACACAGCCAGCAGCAACCCGCAACATGCCCTTCTGAGCTTCATTGACGACCTCCTAACCACACTTCGCCATCGCGATGATGTTCGCGTTATCCGTAGATTCCCAGCCGGTGTTCGTTAGAATGCGCGGCTCGATATCCCAACGATCACCACCATCCGTCACAAAAACTTCATGGCCGTGCATCGGTCGTCCATCGTTGGGGGTAATACCCTGAACGGCTGTAAAGATCCGGGGCTCCCCCGTAAATGGGCCGCACGACGGTTTTTCCATCCATCCCGATCCGTTGATGACGGTTACGTCGTAAACACCCTGGCTCGCCAGGCGCCCGATGTCGTCTAGCAGTACGTCTCGACCAAAGATGTACTCGTTGGCGATTAAGTGTTGCCCGGCCTCCACGCTGCCGGTTTCAGCCTTCACGTTTTGACCCGCTACGACATTTTGCTCACCGATCACATTCCGCTCGGCGATCACATCGATACCAGCATTCACGTTCTCTTCTGTACGGAGAGACTCCTGGATGAACGTGGTACCCCCGACATAAACGTCTTCAGCAATGACCGCTTCGCCGGATAGCTCGATGTTTCGCGCATGACGAATGTCGTGCCAGTCCACGGGGTCGCTGCCGGGCTCAGCCGCATACAGATCCGCTTCCATGTGGTTGAGCCCGTCGATTCGCAGCCAGATATCGGCTTCGGAGTCCGCGCTTGCCACAAGCATGACGCGTCCGAAGTCGGGGTGACCCATGTCGTGCGCCTGGGCGTCCTGGATTTCCTGCTGGATCACGGCCGCGGGCTGGTTGAAATCGAAGTCGGATGCGATGTTCGCCTGGAAGGTCTTGTGGATCCCGCCTGCCGCCTCGACCGTCTCCGCCACGGTCATGCTCTCGTGAGCGGAGTTTGCGATACGTGAGGCCACCACGCCGGCCCGTCCTTGGTCGGCCGGTGTATTCACGACGTACCCCATTCGGATCTCGTAGTAGCCAGAACCCGGCGCGGTCGTATCCACCGTCAGGTCATAATCGGCCATGAAAGGGGTTTCGTACTCGCCGTAGCGCGCGGCGCGGCACGGAATGTATCCCTGCCAGTCTTCGGCGAACTCTTCTACCGTTGGGAAGGCCGGATTTTCGCTGCACTCTCTCGGACGAAGGTAATCGATCCCGTTCGCCTCGATCTGTGCGGCCCGCGCGGCGGCGGCAGCCTCGTCGGCCTTATTCAGGGTTTGCAGCTTGGAAATCGCACCCCGAACGCCCATGGCGAGCTGCGCCATATCGCGGCCTGCGGATTTCGCAAGGTCGTCCGTTGCCTCTCGCGCCATCATCTGGTGCGCCCAAGGTAACGCCGCGCTCGCCACCCCGAGGGCAATCAAGAGCGCAATCAACGGGGCTGACCCACGCTGCGAATCTCTACTTGAACTACTCCTTGTTCGCTTCACTGCGCCCCTCCATTGGCCCAGTTGCAAGACAAAAGCCCCAGAGGGCCCCGCTCGACCCTCCAAGGCTATCCGTACACGTTTGCTTGTCTCTTAACGGCCCTGAACGAACTCGATATCGACCGTCGAATCCGCAGAGCAGGCGGAACCCAGCGCGCCAATCTGGAGCGTTTCATGCTGCTCTTTGACTACCGCGTTGTTGACGGTCACACGCGAGAAGGACCCCTCGGCCGACTGAACAAAGTTGGCGCAATCGTCGGAATTCACGTCGTTGTAGGTGAACGCCACCGCATCCCCGGGGGTGTTCAGCTGGGCTTCGGCCACATCGATTTCCGTATTCCAAGCCGAGATAATCGCGTCCTCGGAGGAATTGATCATCGAACGGGGCGGAATGTTGTTATCGATCAGGATCTGAGAACCATCATTGCCCAGCTCGCTGAAGTTGCCGACGCTACGGAATCGGGCGCGCGTATCCGCCACCATAAGATTCAGGGTTTCGGAGGCCTCCTTTGCGACCGCCTTGCCTTGGACGGCATTGACCGCCATAAACACGGCGAACAGGATGCCAGCCCCGATTGCCAACACAATCAGGATTTCAATGAGCGTGAATCCTTTCGCCTTTTTCCGCTTCCCGCCATGAACCGTGTGAAGGTTTGCGATTTCCGTTTTCGAGCTTTCCATTTTATTTAGTACCTATCCTTGGTTGGTTTCATGCTGTTTGGGGCAACTCAGCATCGAGGCTACCCCACCGTTTTCAGGTCGTTCAAATGCCGCTCGACTGCTGCTCGACCGCCTCCGAAATGGCGAAACTGGTCTCGCCGAGAGCGAACACCGTGACCAGGATGAACACCGCCAGCAAAAGCATGACGGAAATCGATGTCAGGGTCGCAAACCGGTTGATGGTCTTTTTCAACCCCTTCATCGCATCGATCCCGATGGCTTGCATTACCACCGAGAAATCGGGGAGTCGACTGTAGATGTACAGCCGGTCACTCATGGCATCCATCAGCAACCCCGAATCCAGTGCCTCAGTCTCACGTCGCCCCTGGCGCAGGCTGTTCAGCATGCGATCCAGGTGACGTCGCATCCATGGTCTGGCGTATTCTCGCAACTCCGTAAGAGCTTTTGCCGTGGGCATTCCAGAGCGGATCATGGCGGAGAGCGTGATCATAAAGAATGCACTCTGGAGAGAACGGTAGAGGGTCCAAGGGAACCACCGGTCCACACGGTCGCGTTTCGGGCCAGCCCATATTGGCAGCGAGACCAACAGCGCGATCATCGCCCCCACCAGAGCCACTACTACAACGGGGCCGTACGAGAGCACCCACGCGCCAAACGCGAAGTACCCCCCCGCGAATGCTGGCATGTGTTCTTCCGGGAGGAGATCCTGTGCTGTAGGGACGATGGTGATCGCAATGTAGTACACGAGCCCGAACAGGGCGGCGATCATTACCATTGGCATGGTCAGCTTCTGAGCGGCCTCGGCCATCATCTCGTGCCGCGCACGAGTGAGCTTCGACACCTCAACCAAAGCCTCCTGAAGCTCACCAGAGCGGTCCCCTGAAGCGATCATCGCCACTTCCGCAGAGTCGGCCCAGGGCACCATCGCGTCCGCCAGCGTGCCGCCCCCTTCCATGACCCGGATCCATTCGTCCGTCATATAGGCCAGCGGATTGCGTCGCTTTCGATGGACATCATTCACAGACTTGAGCGCGTCAAAGGGCGGGATTCCCGCCTCTTGGAAGGCCGCCAGATCTTCGTACATATCCGCACGTTTACTGGCACCGAAGGCCAACTTCGCCATCACTCGCCGATAACGGCCTTCAAGGCCGCGCAACATTTCAGACTGAGCCCCGGATCGTTGGTGCGCTGCCTGGTCCTCTTTGATCTCCGCCCAACGCTCTTGCGCTCGATTCCTCCATGCATCCAGGCGGTCCCTGAGCGACGGTGGACCTGACTCTGCCGCGGCGGCGCCTTCCTCCGATACAGCTGTCCCCTTCGCCCGAACCCGACCAGCGAGCGCACCCTTCACTGCGTCCATCCGTGACCGAGCCTCGCTGGCGATCCTTTCCAGCTTCTCTTTCATCATCGATCCTTAATCGTCGAGGTGGAACACTTCGTCCAACCGCATGAACTTGCTTTCCACATCTTTCGGATCACAGATCCCGTGGCGCATCTTCAGCAGGGCATGCTCGAATGCAGTCCGCCCGCTCATGTCATCTGGGTCCGAGTCGTTTCGTTGTTCCCTCCAGAGCTGCCTCAGCTTGACGACATCACCATGACGAACCGCATCGAGCATGGCATTGGTTGGCAATACGACCTCCGCGCAAACCGTCTGGCCGGTTATCCCTGTCCCTTTACACTGACGGCACCCAGGCCCTGTCATGTAGACCATCACCAGATCGGCGTCGGGGACGACGCGACGGACTCGATCTACAAAACCTGAGTCCTTTGGATTCTCCATGTCTGCCTGTTCATCCACCCACTGATGGAAACTAATCTTGCAGTGCTCACACAGCACCGGCATCAGTTTCTGGTAAGCCAAACCTGCGATGAGGCCCGGCTGCGCCAACACGCCCATCTGTATCCCCAGCAATCCCAGTCGATCGAAGATCCCGCTCCACGATTCCGCATGTAGGGTCGTGGCAACGCCATGGCCCGTCTGGGATGCCTGAATCGCGAGCTCGGCCGTGATCTTGTCTCGAATCTCCCCGACGAGCATTCGGTCCGGGTCGGCCCGCATGGCCGCCTTGATCGCATCAGCGAACGGTTTGCTGGAGTTCGCCCCATCCTTCTCCTTATCGTCCCGCACCACCGGAGTTTGCGACGTATTCCGGATTGAGTATTCGACCGGCTCTTCGATGGTTCGGATCTTCTGGTCGGGATTGGCTGTTGCCACGCCCTCCATCGCATTCTTGAGGGTCGTGGACTTACCGGATCCGGTGGTCCCCGCGATGATCACCATGCCCGATGAGCGCGCCATTGCCCGCTGCATGCTCTGCGTGTGCGCCGGGGCATAACCGAGGTCTTCGAACGACTTGTGCGCGCTTTCCACACCTACCGGAAGCAACCGCAGGACCACATTGAACCCATTGGGTGCGACCGGCATGGACGCGTAACGAAACCGGACACGCCCTTCATCGTACGGCCGGTCAATCACCGCATTTTGGAATTTGCGCTCATTGAAAGAGTCACGGGTCGAACCTGCTTCCGACATGGTGTTGTAGACCGCCGAGCAAATGGCGGTGGCCTTGGCGGGTGCCAGGTCCTTGTAGTGCCGCAGCCGGCCGTGCTGGCGCATCAAGATCTGGGCCTGCTCCGATGTAACCTCGATATGGATGTCCGACACCCCGTTATCAAAGGCATATCGGCCGAGCTTGTCGAACTCCTGCTGTTCTTCCGAAACATCTTCGATCGCACCATTGACGACCTCATTGTTTCGCTCATACATCGCCTCGATGATGGCCGCCGTGGCAATTTTCGGCTTTGCATGCAGGCGGGCGCGTGGGTAGCGATTCCGAAGGCTTCGCACCATTTCAGCCACCTTCAGCGCGTTCCGATCCTTGACGCGCCCGGTCACCACCAGCCAGATTTCCAGGTCAACGGACGCCTGCTCGACCATATCCGGGAGACTGGCAATACGGATGTCCTCTCGACTGAAATCGCCGTGCCACGCCTGAACACGGGCGATAATACAAGCGAACTTCTCGATCCCGTCCGGAATCTTGACTCCACCCACTCCTTCTTCCAGAACCCAGTCGTAGTCCGGAAGGTCGGACATCTTCAGAATTTCAGGATCTTCGAAAGCCGCGTACGGATCACGCATCTGACCCGCGCCGCTAGGCTCAGGCTCTTCCTGCCACTCGTCCTCGATCGATACCTCGGCGTCGAAAACATTCACGTCCTCGACCCCTTCCTGGGTTTGTTCGGCTGCGTCCATGCTCACGATAACTACCTCCCGAAAATGCCTTGAGCGGAGGTCTGTCCCGACCCGGCCCCTTCAGGGTTGCCCTGAAGCTGAGGGGCACCAGGCACCGCCTCGACCTGACCTTGCGTGGTGGATGGCGACCCCATTCCGATTTCAAACTCACGACGATCCTTTTCCACCAGCACGCGGGTTAGCTCAATGTCTCGGACCGTCCAACCCCCCGGTAGCACGTCGCCCTTGCTGACCTGCATGCGACCGCCCGCGAAGAACAGCTCTGCACGAGGGTCACTTTGCCCACCAAAGACCGATACCAGCATCATTTGGCGCAGGTCCCGCTCGTCGCGCTGACGCTCTTCGGCTTCACGCTCCGCCTGCTGGGCTGCCGCCTCGGAGGGCTCCGGCATCTGCAACTTCCGCATCTCCTGAGTCATTTCCACATGTTGCTGCTGCATGGCGAGCATTTCGTTCCGTGCCTGCCAGAGTTCCTGTTGGCGCTGAAGCGAGCGCAGCTCCTCAAGGTAAGCGCGCTCATCCGGCGTCATCACGCCTGGCGAATACTTCTGCATATCTCCAGCGATGATCGGCTGTGGGTCCGGTACCGGCTGACTGGATTCGTCTTCCAACGCATCACTGTCACCAACACGGTCGGCATCACCGTCTTCAGTAGCCATTACCTCCTGACCGCTCGCCCCCCCGACGTCTCCGGCACCTTCGGTATCGCTCGGATCCTTGATCGCTTCAGACTCCCCAGAGGTCCCCGTCGGCTCTTCAACCTCATCCATGTCTTCCATGAAGTCGGGTGGACTTTCCACGCCATCGTTTTCCACCGCTTCAGAACCCACATGATCGGAAGCCTGCGATGACGCTTCACTGCCGGTGGTCGCCGAACCACTATCGTCGGACGGATCCTCCATTTCCTGCATGAAGGCTGGCATATCCTCGTTGTCCGCGTTCACTACGGCGACCGAAGCGGTCCCAAGACAAAAAGCTGCCACTGCCGCGGCAATCACATTTCGGCGCATCCTTGTTCCTTTACTGTCGTGCCACATAGGTCATCTCCACCCTCCATTGGGAGGTTTCCGTTTCGCCCGCGGTCCCTGGGGCATAGGTTACGTTCGTTACCCGCATCGGCAGTTCATTCAGCGTGTCCATCAGACGAGAGAGCTGCGCTAGGTTGGCACCGTTCGCATAGATCCTCCCCTCTTCCACACGAATCACCTCGGCCTCTGGAAGCTCGGCGGGCCCGATCCTGCTGGCGCCACGCCGGTCCTGCTCGAATTCCACTCCGGGAATCCGCATCTGCTCCATCTGGATCACGTCCCACCAGTCACTTCGCACTTCGTGCCCGGGAGGCAGCTCATGCACACCAAGAGCATCCATTGACTGCATCGACACTTCATTCGCGTCGACGCTTGCGCTCAGTGCGTCCCCACCGTCTTCCATACGAACGGCGCCATCAGGCAAACCCACCTCTTGATGGAACCCCCTGACGGGCCGGAACACAGAGTACGGGACCCACGAGAGGTCACATGCACTCGGGGTGCAATTCACGCCCTCGAACGCCCAACCCATACCCGAGTTCGCATGCTCCATCAGGACGCGATCGAGCGTCGGCCGGACCCAGTCGTTCGACACGGGTAGGCGGCCATCCAACGTTGCTACCAGTTGCTCCATGTACTCACGCTGCTCCCGATCGCCCTCGTCCACGGCCGGCTCGGGTGGCGGCTCGGGTGGCGGCGCTGGCTCGAAGTCATCCTGCGTCCCGTCGTAGATAAAAAACGAGGAGATACCCAGGACGGCGATGCCGATCGCGGACAGACCAGCTTTTTGTACCGGCGACATGCCCCGCGCAATGATTTCGACTGGCGGAGGCTGATCTTCGCTCTGCGCTACCCCTTCAAGGTCCAGCGCCTGGGCGGGCTCGTTCATCTGACCCAGCCACTCCGCGGCGTCGCCATCCAGGAGATCCGTGCGCAGCAACCGTTCGCCATTCGTGGCGAGGCGGTTTTCCAGGAACAGCCCGATGTAGCCCTGAAGGGTGCGGTGGACGATTTCCTGCGTACCCACAACATCGGTGCCCGGCACAACCGCACCTTGATGAGTGATGACGACCCAATAGTCGTCGCCCCCCAGGTCTGCCAGAACGACGTGGTCGGGGTACTGTTTCGCGACCGCCTGCGCCAGCGAAACCGATCTCTTTGGAGGAGCCGTATCGCCGCGATATACCCCGATAAACGCTTCATCGAACCGTTCGCCTGAATCCTCGCGAACAAGCCCACGGCCGGTCACCTGCTCGGGGTCGAGCTGGTCGATATATCGCGCATTCAGGTTGGCGTCCCGCGGGACGCCATACCAGGAAAGCCCGACGAGGTAGATCCTCTTGTCGATCTTGATCGTCTTCATGGACGCGCCTCCGTGCGCTTAGAACCGGTCCTGAATAGAGGTCACGGTCGGCGTCATCACGATGATCAGGCTTTCGCGGGTGTTTTCCGCCCTGCGGTTCCCACCCAGCGCCCACTTATCCGCGTCAATGATGCCGCTTCGAGCAAGGTTGGCCTGAATGGATTCAAAGCCAGCCAGCACCAGTGCCTCACCGCTTTGCAGCCAAGTCCGCTGCACGAAGTCGCGGCTGGAAACCTCGGGGAGCTGGATCGTCTGGTCACCGGAACTGAATTCCTCAAGGCGGTCCAATGTCGACAGCGTGATCATCACTTGCATGAGCATGTCGCGGCCGTTGTCCTGAACATGCGGAAGCAGCTGCATACTGAAACCAACGTCGACCTCGCCCGGCGTGAGCGATGCCTGCGAGCCCACGTTCGCGGTATCGGTCTGCGAAACCTCTTCCAGGTAGGAAACAGTCTGACCAATCCGTACCGGTGCGGGCTGGTTATTGACCGTCTGAAGCGTCGTCGATGTCACCTCCGATACATCGCCGATCTCCTCGAGACTCGCAATGAATCCTTCACTGCCCACGAGATTACTCAGCGTCCCCGCTCCGTCCGGAACAGATAGCCGTACCCCCCCGGGGGAAACATCGCCAGAGGCATTGCCACCCGGCGAGCTGACCTCAAACTCCATGTTGTTGTTGTTGAACAGGGCATTCCAGTTGACGCCCCGAAGCTCATTCTCGGTCGCCTCGACTCGATAGATCTGCACATCCACAGAGACTTGGCGCGAGAACGTGTCATTCATGTTGTCGACGTAGTCGCTCACGCGGTCCACCACGTCCGGCACGTCTCGCACCGTGATCGTTCCGGTGGTATCGGACACCGAGAACGCCCCCCGGCTTGAAACCATCGTGCCCAGCGCGTCTTCGAGGCTCTCCCACACCGAGCTTTCGCCTTCCAGGCGCAGGTTGCTTTCCGCGCCACCGCTGCGAGAACCGTCGCTCTGCGTCTCAATGAGCACGTCGTTAATCATCTTCCCCGGGGTCATCGCAACCCGCATGGTCTTGGTGACATATCGGTAGAAGACAACTCGGTTGGAATTCTCGTCGTAGCGCCAGTTCGCCTGGAGCGTGTTCGCTGCTGCATCCAGCACGTCGCGCACTCGCCCCTGATGGGACAGCGAAATCTCCACGTCATGCAGCAGATCCGCTTGATGTACGCGGCCGCCGACCAGCTCATCCAGATCGACTACGCCGACGTCATCGCCCGCCGAGTCGACCCGATCCCCACCCTGGTTACCCTGATTCGCACCAGGATCTACCAGGTCGTACTCGAACCCCACCTGGAGCCCCGTCACTTCCGACAGCTTGGACATCACACTGCCAATCGGGGTGGGGTACGGCTCATGGAATGTCACCTGACGCTCGAATGCCGGCGGCAACGTCTTGCGAATCGGCACCGCCGAGGTATTCAGGTACAGGTCATCGCCAGCGCCAGGCGTCCGGGCCCTCTCATGCGTACCTTCATTCGCTCGCACACGCTCTGCTTCCAACTGATCAATCTGCTGACGCGTTTCGCTGGTCTGGCGCTCACTGTTTTGCACCGTCTCGGTGGTCTCACCGAAACCTGCGCACCCAGTAGTCGCCACTGCCACCGCTGCCGCGAGGACTGCCTTCTTCCATGGGATCATGCGTAGAACTCCTTTTCTCTTTGTCCCGTTACCGGGCATTAAGCACAGCCGGCGAGTCCCCGGACATGTCGGTTTGCTCGAACACCACCACGCGATTTGACTCGGCAAAGCGCGGCGATACCCCCATCAGGCCGCCTTGAGCCTGATAGCTACGCACGAGCCCAACGATTGCGGACTGCATATCCCCATGCATGGGGATGTCATCCTCAATGTAGTAGTCGTGCTGGACATTCCAGCGCATCGAATTCCAGCCCTGCGCCTGCACATAGCGTCGCAACGACTCGCTCAGCATGGTTCCTGCACGCAACACATACGTCGGGCTTTCGCAAACCGGGTCGCAGCCGTCATTCGCCTGGTGCGCCGACAGGTTTGCCGCGAGCGTCTGATCCCCACGGCGAATGACCTCCACCTCACCATGCGAGGTGCGAATAAAGAATTCCCGAGGAGCATCCTCAAGCATCAGGTACGGCGGGCTTTCCTGGAGCTGCACGCGACTGCTATCGACCAGCGCGTAATGGGTGTCCACCCCTTCCGGCATCTCGATGTACGTCTCGTACTCGTCGGTAAAGACCTGGAGGGGCTGCGCGTTGGGCGCCCCACGCGTCTGGAAGTCGAAACTGTAGGGTGAGTTCACTGACTGGTTATCCATGTAGGTCACCCAGTTGTCGGCGGCGGCTGGGGCCGCCGCTGCCGCCGCCAGCACCGCCACCACTAGCATTCCCTTGGCATTCTTCACTGCACTACTCCTTGTGTCCGTCATTGCTGTTCTCAATCTCGTTCAGGCGCTGCAAAAGCTCTTCCCTGCGCTGCAACAGCGCTTCTTCGCTGGGTCGTTGATCACGGGAGGCTTCCACCGCATCACCGCAGGCCGACTCACCCATCCAGCCGGCCCGAATACATATCGACTGACCGGATTCGGTTTTAGCGAACCACATCGATTCCACCGCCGTGGTCGCGCGATAGCGTCCCTCCCGGCGGCTCTCCCGTGCCGCACCGGACGCGTCCTGAAGCGATGCAATGTCCCCGCCATCCGGCCAGACGAAATACGTCGTTTCGCCATCATCGAACACCTGGCCCCGAGCGCGCCCGCCGTTCATATCAGTCACGATGTAATCAAAGTTGTACTGATCCGACTCCGATACGATCACTTCCTGCGGGTTGTGGCCGTCCAGCTTTCCCCAGCGATCAGATGAGTCGCCGTCCTTCGTTTCAAGCGCACTGCACGCGCTCAGCGTGACAACCATCATCACTGCCGCACCCCTTACCCCGTGTACTGCTTTCACGACCCCATTACCTCCTTGTATCGCTGATACCGCGACAGGACTTTTGGAACGAACTTCTGCGTTTCCTCGAACGGCGGAATACCGTTATGCCGCGTAACCGCCCCCTCACCCGCGTTGTAGGCGGCGATGGCGTGCTCCACGTCGTCAAAGTGATCAAGAAGGAAGCGCAGATACCGGACGCCCCCCTCGAGGCTCTGCATCGGGTCCGTGCGATCCACGACACCAAAACGTTCCGCGGTTTCAGGAATCAGCTGCATCAACCCCACCGCGTTGGCGTGTGAGGCGGCGGACGGGTTGAATGAACTTTCGGTATGCACCACTGCGCGCACGAGGGCTGGGTCCACGCCGTATCGTTGCGAAACGGCGATCACCTCACGCTGAAAGCTGGTGGTGTTGATCGCCCCCTCATAGGGGCGAATCGTCGCCTGCGGGGCAAGATGAGAACGGGCAAGCGCGCCGTTCTTCTGAGCGGATGAACGATAGGCGGCTGATTGCGCCCTCGGTTGATCTTCCTCTACCGGCACGGAGCGGTAGGCGGACGATTCACCCCTGCGAAAGAAATGCGCAATTCGCGCACCATCTTCGTCGCGGGAGATCAGGACCAGTGGGCGATTGTTGTTGCGGCGAACACCAAGGTCCTCGAGCGTAACCGGGGCACGCTCGGCCGCGTCTTCGAGCGTAACCGGGGCACGCTCGGCCGCGTCTTCGTCAGGATTGGTTTCTGCCAGCAAGGGCCCAGCCAGAAAGGCCAGTGCTGCCCCTGCGATGGGGATCGTCTTGAACAACATCCTTGTTCCTCTCACGGATTCCTTTCCGTTGCTGCCACGAACTGTACTACAAAACGATGTCGGAATTCACCATCACGTTCATGGTCGTTCCCGCGTCGATTGTAATCGTCGGGGCTCGATCTCGGTGACGGTCAATCGAATCCTCCGCGACCCCTGCAAAGATCTCGGCGGCCTTGGTTCCTCCGTCGGTACTGCCACCGCCAGAACCACCAATAACGGTTACATTCGCCGGCTGCGCCTGGCGCTCTGCACCCATCGTAATGGCACCAATCAGGCCCGCACGTCCGAGACGCGACCAAAAGTGCGTGTTGACGTCGCCGTCCATCCCCGATCGGCCTTCGCCATCCGCTCCCTGCATGGCGCCCAGCTGAATATCACGGCCGTCCGGAAAGATGGCGCGATTGAAGGCAAAAATAAGCCGGTCCTGACCTTCTGCCACATCGGCGTTGTACTCGCCCACCAGCCGGCTCCCGCGCGGGATCACCACGGTTTCACCCGTGATCGAATCCCGCACATCACGCGTCGTTAGCGCTGTAATCATGCCTGGGAGATCGCTGTTCACGCTCGTCTGGAGTACCACTGGAATTACCGACCCTTCATGCACCACCGGACGATCAAGGGCGCGATCACGGACGGGCGTCATTTCATTGGCATCGCGTTCGCGCGACCGCTCCAGCCATTCTTCGTTGGGGTTGCGGCGAGACTCTCGCCCACCAGTCGCACCCGGCGGTTGTTGCTGAGCCTGCCGCATCGCCTCATGCGCCATCTCCTGACGCTCTTGCATCCCGGCCATCATCTGCTCTGCCCCCTGCTGGGCCCGTTCGCGCTCACTGACCTCAGCCGGCTCTCCCTGGCTGGCCCGGCTACCCTGGCCGGCGATTGCGACAATTTGGGATTGAGCGGCCTGTTCACGCATCACTCGTTCACGCTCGGTCAACCCATCGTCTTGCGCTTGGCCGCCCGGTACTGGCGCATCGGGGCGGATAGCAGGCCCCTCACGCTCATTTTCCTGGGGGGCCTCCTGCTCCGCCATTTCGCGGTCGAGCCGCATCTGCTCCTCGCGCGCCCGACGCCGCTCAAGCGCCTCGCGCTCGCGCTCCTCAATCTCCTGTTGAAAGTCGCGGCCCGATCCGGACGAACCCGGAAGCGGATCGCCCTCTTCCGCATCACCGCCCGCACGGTCCGCTGTATTCGACATCATCATCCCTAGCGCCATCACGGAACCGATCGCGCTGACGATGATGATCGCTAGCTTCTTGGAGGTTTTGCCTCGAGGCTTGTCCCGATCATCCTCACCGGACACTGACTCCTCGTACTCTTCGAACTCCCCCTCCAGAACGTCTGGATCGTCGTCCATGGGGCGTTCGCGGTCATTTTTGCTCGCCATGATCTACCTTGATCTCGTTTGGATTCCCTTCCGGAAAGAGGCCCTGATCGCCTCTACCCCTTCTCGATCACCACTTCGTCCTGCCCAATACGCAGCGTTGTCCGGCTGCTCACTTGATGAACCACGATGTAATCGCCATCAACGTGGTAGTTCGCCAGTGCCTTGCTTGTCGACCGGCCCTGCACGAACACCGCCGGAAGCTCCTCGAGTCCGTCCTCCATCCGGATCCAGAGGGATCGACCATCATCGAATGCGCTCTGAACAATCCCGGAGGCACCCCGGACTTCATAGCCAAAATTTAGATCCGACGGCCGGGGGCTCGAAGACGTCGATGCTTGAGAGACCCGATCATCCAGTCCTGGAACAGGGCCTACCTGTTGCCCGCCCGCCTGCTCTTGAGGGGCAGCACCGACCGAAGTCTGAAATGACTCGCCACCACCGCGCGCTTCACGGACCATTCCATCCGATCCGTGCTCCCATGAAACACGCTGATACCACTGCCCATTGGACGGTACCGCACGGAGGCTGATCTGGTAGGAACGCTTGTTGGTAACGATCGTGCCGGCGGTATAGATACCGGAACGGACGGGCTTGATGAAGATGTTCCCTGGCACATCTTCCGTGATCCACTGAACCGTATCGCCGATCGCCAACGCAACAAGCTCTTCGTTTTCCCCCAGAGCGATGTTGGTTGGCGCATCCGGGCGAGCGAGGATTTCGTACGTGCGGTTCTCGTCGTAGCGAAATTTCACCAGACGGGTTTCTTGCGGGAATGTGTACGGCTCCGCGGACGCCGACATATCCGACGCGGTGGCCGATTGAACGCTCAGAGCCAGAGCTGGCACCAGCGCAAGCACAGATAGCGCGAGCGCTCGATTTAGCACCCGCGAGTGCATGAATCCTTTCATTACTGACCCCCCATATCCCTTGTGAGGTTGAAGTTGGTGATCACGAGACCGACCGGGTTCTCCAGGATCTGCTCTTCGGTCTGCGGCCGATACGTCTCGTAGTTGATCGCCAGCGAGTAATCCGTTCGCTGATCCGCCTGATCTGGACCTCGCTCAAGCGTGTGAAACTGTATCATAACGGCCTGGTTCGGGAGAAAGTTGATCGACCGAATTCGCGTATCGACCGTGCGCTCGGGGTTGCTCGTCGCCCGCCCGATTGGATCATATTCATCGATGTGCTCTCGGAACTGGCGCGAAGCCGTCCCCTCGGTCTTGTTGAAGGCCTGCGGGAGGTTTTGAGTGGTCACCCCAGGACGCACCGTCATCATGTGATCCGTCCATTCGGCCAGGAAGTACCGAAGCTGAATCTCTGTGGGCTCGAATTCGCGCACTTGCGCATCCGACACGGCCGTTCGCCCGACGTTATCGGTCTCGATCACATAGGGTGTCACTTCTTTGAGCGGCGTCAGCGCCATAATGGCCGCACCAAGCATTGCCACTACACCTGCCATCGCCATGAGCGCGACAAAGTACCGGTTTCGCTCAACCTCCAGCGCTCCCTCATGGAGAAACCGCTGCTTCAGAGTGCGCGCATCCAAGGCTGACGGTGGCGCATTCTCAGGCGGCGTCCCAGTCTTTCTCTTTTTATTACTCGGCTGACTCTTCTTTTTAGCCTCCACCGACGCCTCAGCGTTCCCCGCCGACGCCTCCTGGCGAATTGCTCCAAGCAGTTTCTTCAGCATTCCTTGCTCACCTTTTTCTGTAGATCGCCTACTCGCGGCGATTTGCTATTTACGGCCGCGCATTTTGTTCAGGGCACTCCGAGCCCCAGCGTTGGCCGCCGCCCCACCTTTCTGGGCACCCTGACTGGCGCCTCGGCCCATCGCCATCCCCATCTGGCGACCATTCATCATCATTTCGGCCAACTGGGGCGCTTGCAACATCATGTACCCCCCGATCAATGTCACGAAGATCAACGGGAGAATGATCTGGAAGTCGTAATAGCCATACAGTTGCGAGATCGTCATCCCCTCGAACCCCTCTCGTCCGAGCGGCACACCCCCCATGACCATCCACATCACGCCTCCGAAGATGGACATGACAATGGTGATCATCATCATGGTCAATCCAACGGTTATGGCGGATCTCACCCAGCCATCGGAGAGGAATGACAGATAAGGCACCAGGAAGAACATCAACATCAGCGGTCCCACGGCCACCACAACTGCCTTCATAAACATCACCGTTACCAGAACGATGGTGTACAGAACCAGGAATAGCATCACGAAGGCGATCGCGACGAGCTGCAAGAGACCGGCATAAAGCCAAAACACAAAGGCGCGGAACGATTGAGGAACTTTCGCCCGCCAGCTCGCGTCAGCCACACGCGCCCATGCTTCGGAACGGGCCTCGGCGAGACCGGCCGAAAACTCGTCTATATACACCCCAAGCGCCTCAAGCGTTGCCTGCCCCGCGATCGCGTCGTCACTGAGCACGCTACCCGCATCTACACCTTCAGCCGCTTCACCAAGACCCGCGCTTTGACCAGCCGCCAGCGTTTCTTCCGCGATCGTTTGATTGAGGCGATCGAACCCATCGAAAAATCGATCGATGAGGTCCGAATAGTTGTTCACCATCCAGTAGATGATCGCCCAGAAGACGACCATTTTGATCATGCCGAAGATGAAATCGCTCGAATCCATGGTGTTCGATACCGCCATCTTCAACCCGGCGTAAACCACCATGATGACCAGAAAGATGTCCATGAGCGTCAAGGACACCATGGTCATCCGGTCGGCCAGGGTTACGGCCAATTCATTCGCCATGACCAATGGAGCCAATGCGTACTCCATGATCAATTCGATGGCGTCTCCGATACTCAGCCTGTCACCCATGGCTTTAACTGGCCCTCCGTGGCCCCGCTACCGCGGCATCCCGCTCAGCGAATACCCATCGCTTCAAAGTGCGACTGCGCGCGATCCCGCGTTTCTTGATTGTGCTGACGCGCCGCTTCGCTTTGGGCGCGCGCTTCGGTGCGTTCCGCTTCCAGCTCGGCTTCCTCTATCGTCCTCTGTTCGCCTTCAGCCTCCATCGCCTGATTCGATATTTCGATCAGCTGGGCGTTCTGTCGCGTCATCAGAGCCATCTGGGACGACAGGGACTGAAACCCCTGCACCTCACCCTGAATCGCGGGGACGTTCGCTTCGTGCTGCTGGATCTGCTGATACTGGCTTTCGAGGTCCTGAGTGATCTCCGCTGCGCGTCCGTACTGCTGCCGAGCACGCCCTACATTGCGGTCCGCCTGGTCGGTACGGGCTTCATTGTAGGTTTCCCAATCCTCGTATGGGCTCACCGAGAAATCGCGATGTACATCATCCATAAACTCCCGCGCATTCCCGAGCGACCCCGCGAACCGTTCCACCTCCTGGACGTAACTCTCAAGTTGCCCAAGCTGAACGCCCGTGTCGCCCACCATCGCCTCCGGGTTCGCCAGATTCTCAAACTGGCGATAGAATCGCTCCAACTCCTGCTGGTAATGCTGCGCATCCTGAAGCACAGAAGCGATCGTTTCCGAGTGATGCACCGGGTCGTACACCGTACTCCCTGACGCCGCCCCCGTGGCTACTTCTGACCAGGCCATCAACGCAACCGCTACCGGCGCCGCCAGCAGTGCCGTCACGCCATCAGATCTCTTCCTGCATGCGGTCATGGTAGACCTCCTTCCATTTTTCCGGATGGCTCTCACGGGCCATGTTGAACACTTTTTGCGCCTTCGCGTCGGATCGAAGGTACGCCAGCACATGCGGCGGGAATTGTGCTTCCACCATCCGGGAAGCCTTCGGCGTGCAGATGTAATACTGCATCTTGGGTGTCATGGTACGGATACGCTCGACCTGGGCATCGGTGAGCCCGAAACGCTTGGTGTAGAGCTCCTTGGAGGCGCGGGCGTTGGCGTTCGAGAGAAAGATCCGATTGGGGATGTTGTCGACCATCGAGACGAATGCCGAGCTCTGCGCAAGCTCCTCGAGGGATTGTGTTGCCATAATGAGCGTTGCATTTTTCTTGGCGAGGGTCCGAAGCCAGTCATTCACCTTCGCCGCAAACCGCTCATCGGCCAGCATGAACCACGCCTCTTCGATGTAGATCAGCGTGGGACGCCCATCGAGACGCTGGTAAATCCTATAGAAGGCATAGTCCATAAATGCCCGGGCAGCACGCTCGTCATTGAATAGCTGTCCCATCTCCATTGCTGTCCAGTCTGCCAGCGACAGCGCATCTTCCTCGTTATCGAACATCGAGGCCTTTCCACCATCCCCGACCCATGGTTCCAATTCCTCGGCCAGATGCACCGGAAGATGCAAGGCGAAGCTCGACAGTGTGACCGTTTCCCCTGCCTCCTTGAGTGCCATCACTTCCTTGCCGGCCTGCCAGATCAGTTTTTCGTCCTCCGCCTTAATCTGGTACCCGCGGGACTCGATCAGCGTTTCCACCCAGCTCGCAAACCAGGTCAAGTCTTCTTCACTGTCGAGCTGCGACAACGGGTTCATCGCCGTGTTTTCTTTCCCGAGCCAGAGATACTTGCCGTCGTGCAGGTAGGTCGGGATTCGGCAGGTCAAATCCTTGTCGAAAATGAACACCTGACTCGGTGCGTAGCGGTTCCACTGGGATGCCAGAAACATCATAAAAACCGACTTACCCGCGCGGCTAGGGCCGATCACGAACCCATGCGGAAGATCCGTCTCGTGGAAGTTGAAGAAGTACGGAATCCGATGCTCAGTCTCTAACGCCGTCAAAGCACCGGTCTCCTCTCCGCGCTGCTGAGTGAGATAGTGATTGGTCCGAGAACCTGTTCGGATCGCTCTCAGCGGTATGGAGTCTGCATAGTTGCGCCCCGACACGAACATCCATCGGACCGGTTCTTTCATCTGCCCGGGGATGTGCCCACACCAAGCCGACAGCAAGTGGATCGTCTCCCTCATCAACACGAACTCCGCTTCGTGCAGGAGCTTCATCGTCTCGTTGTAGTCGCGCTCCAAATGCTTCGGCGACTGGGCGTAGACCGTGAGTGTTGCGAGCAGGTAGCCGGCCGACCCGCCCGCCCCTAGATCGGTTAGCGCGTCATCCGCCTCCTCTGACTGAATCAGACGGGTGTTGTCGATCGTCGCCGTGTCCGATTGGGTAAACGCCTCCTTGGCGTACCCGAAAAGGGACTTGGCGAAATTCGCGTTGTGGCGGCGCACATCCTCTATGTACCCGCGAGCGCTTTCCTTGCTCTGCACGCGGAACGCCACCGTAAAATCCAGCTCCGCGTCCGCCTTCTGGATCGAGTCGAAGATCCCCGGTGTGCTGTAGTGGGGCCAGGATTTCACACTCGCCGTTGCGGCGTAGCGATTTTTGTGGCCTGAGAATTTCAGGTACCGCGGGTGGACCGTCACCGCGTCCTCGCCCAGGTAGCTATCGAGATAGGCCTGATCGGGGTCCGGGGCGACCAGCTTTTGCTTGGACGACGGCGATACTGTTCGGTGCAGCACAGCCAGCAGCTCCTTCCCCTTCAGGCGCCTCAGCTGGAGCGTCTTCAGGGATGCGGTAAACTGATCGACGGTATTCTCGATTTTGTCAATCCAGTGCGTGACCTCCTCCGCCTCAAACAGCAGGCGATCCTTCGACTGCAAGGCAATCGTGGCGGCCTGCATCAGGGCTTTCAGAGCCGGCATGCCATCCGCGGTCGCTTTCGCATACAGGTCAAAGAAACGCGAAGAGCCTTTGACGTTCGCGAAGCTGATCGCCAGGTAGTTTCGGTGCTTGTAGGCGCGGCGACTGTGGAGGTTTTTCACCCAGGCCCGGTCAACGTAGTCGGCAATGGGGTTATCGAAAGACCGAACACCGGGGTCCGGGTCGATTTCGCGACGCTGAGTGGTCCACCAGAGCGTGCAGGTTTCATCCAGCACCACCATCGCGGATTCAATGCGCTCCACCAGCGTATTGATCTCCAGTGCATCTACCCCCTCGCGATCAAACCCCTCGTGTTCGAACATTACGAGCACGGAACCATCCTTGTTCATCACACAACCGTCGGTGATGAGTGCCATCCACGGTAGCAATTCAGCCAGCGGCCGATGTGTCTGCTGGTAATCCTGGTCCGGGCGGGTCTTGCTGACGTTCAGCACAGCATCCCCCTGCCCCAGCCCTTCGGCCGGTGGGAATGCTTCTGGTTGATGCGGGGCCAGGCTTCGTACCGATCCGCTTGCCGCGCGTACGCGATGTAGACCTTCCGCACGTCCCGGTCCTTCTTGTAGATGTGCTTGAGCAGCTTGTGCGTGACCCACGACAGCCCGATCCACCAGTACCAGTAAAGCCCCAGTACCGCCGCCAGCGTAATCGTGACGTTGGCGATCACCATGTTCGCCTCCACACCCGCGATCCTCTTCCCTTCGATCAGAGACGGTCGCACCGGGGTTTTCCGCAGACCATTCGCATCAACTTGCTCGTTCTCTTCCACGCAATTCCTCCTTGAATCGCCCTACATCACATCCGAGCGGTGCATTCGGCGTCGCCGAACCCGAAGGCGCCAATAAACTTCACCGCCATCAAAGCGATCGATGACCCCATCACCACGCGCATCAGCGTGAGCGCCATACCCTGAATCTCCCCGAACGCCATCGTCAGGCCAGTCACCACGATCGCGATTACCACGGTGTAGTGCGCGACCGGGCCACAGAATGAGTCCCGGATCTGGGTGAGCGTTTCGATCCAGGGGACCCGGTCGTCCGAAATCCCACGCCCGCCGTCCTGCGCCATGAGGCTCTCAGGCCACAGACCGACCAAAACCAGTATTGCGGGCAGGCAGGCCACGAAGACCCGGCCCGCCCGTTCAAGCGCCTCCTGTGTGACCATGACGGCTACCGTCCGCAGACGAATCCCGACACCCCGACGAACTCCAGGAAGTTCACAGAGAACAGGGCAATACTCAGCCCGAAAGCAATCCGCATCATCACGCCGAACAGGCCATTCGCTTCACCGAAGGCCACTAGCAGACCGGTCACGACAAACGCGATGACCGCCGCCATCGAGGCCACAGGCCCGCACAGCGAGTTCATAATGGTTTCCAAGGGGCCTTCCCACGGCATGGCTTGGGTCGTATCCACTGACTGCGCCATCGCAGGCTCGATCGTGAAGATGACAATCAACGCCAACAGGCTCACGATATTCCACTTCATCAGCTCGGATCGATGGCGCGCGACAAAACTGCTCGCTCGTTCGGCGCGCTCCAGCGCCTGCTCCTTCATTTGTTCGATCATTTCCGCATTCCCTCGCGTCGTTTCTGTTTCCCCCCCCGACACCGCTTCCCGCGAATCGGGGCTTTCCCATTTCAGGCCCACATCGAGCCCGCCTTCTCCCGCCACGCACGTCACAACAACGCACCTGGCTGAGATCTTCGCTTCTACCCCGGGCCTTCGCTTTCGGCGGGGTTGAAGTAGAACACCGGTGTCAGCCGATACTCGCCATCGTGATAACCGTCCACACGCGCGATCTCCGCAAGATGGCGTCGACCCTGGGTCCGGCTCATCTGGATGACGTAGTCAATGGTGTTGCCGATCTGCGCCCGGATCGCCTCCATCGGCCAACCCACGTCGGCGGTGAGCACCAACGTCTCGAGGCGAGCCAGCGCCTGGCTCGCGCTGTTGGCGTGTAGCGAACAGCAACAGCCGTCGTGCCCGGTGTTCATGGCCTGCAACAGATCGAATGCTTCGGCCCCACGTATCTCGCCAATTACAATACGGTCCGGGCGATACCGCAGCGCCAGCTTGAGCAGGTTCTGCATCCCGATACCGATCTGATGATTGGTCTGCACCCGCACGCAGTTCGGCACACCGATATCCAACTCCGGCACATCCTCCAGAACCATGACTCGGTCCTGCTCGGGGATGTGCTGGAGAAGCGCATTCAGCAGTGCTGTTTTCCCCGACGAGGTTCCGCCGGAGACGAGGAAATTCTTGCTGGCTCGAATGAGCCACTGAACCCAGTCCGAAAGCCCTTCCCCGGATACCCTGGGAGGCTCCGGTTCGCGCTCGTCCAGCTTGACCTCAGCCGCCTCACCGTTGTGAAAGGCCGCCAGCTGCTCGGCGTAGTCTTCGGTGGAGAACCGGACCTTCCGGTGCTTTCGGATACAGATGGAATGCCCGTCCTGGGCGATGGGGGCGAGGGCCGCGGCAACGCGCATGCCCTCGATCTGGGTGTCGATGATGGCGTCGGCGGAGTTCTCGTTGACGTCCTTTCGGTCCAGACGACCCATCAGCACGATCGCAGCGCGAACGGCGTCGTCCGACAGCTTGGATTCGACCTGCTGAACCTGGCCCGCCTTTTCCACCCAAACCGAGGACGGTGAATTCACCATCACCTCTTGCACTTCGGGGTCATCGAGGTGCTCGGCGATCGGTTTCAGGTGTTTGCGCAGCATCTGCTGCGCGAGGCGTTCTTGACTGTCTTCCATGACACTCTCCTTCAGGCCCTTCCTTGAGCCGCATTCGTTCCACTATAACGGCTGCGTAATTCTCGTGCCACCGTCAGACACGCTTCTGGGTTGAGCGGATCTGGCCACCCACCAGGAGCAGGGTCACGCCCACGAGAATTGGCACCACCCACGCCGGGGTCGGCACCAAGGCGAAGGGCGCATACACCAGCAACGCCCCAGTCAGCACGGCCCCCTTCTTGTAGGTATCGAGCTTCATCGGTGACGACAGCTCAAACCGCCATTTTCGGATCTCTCGTCCATTGATGGCATCGAACATTAGTGCGGCGAACAAAGGCGCCGACACGATCAGCCACGAGAACGACGCCATGAGGCGATAGAACATGGCCCACAGCGCCAACCAGAACACTTCAATCTGACTCCACAGTGAGCCCTCACTGACGCTGGCTCGTGCGGCATCGCCAAAGGTCATGGCCGATGCGGCACTCTGCGTCCACGACCGAACCGATGAATAGAGCCCTGAATCCACCACCCAGGTGTAGAACGCCCGGTCCGCACGGTCCTTAAACTCGGCCTCGGCGGACGGCCCCATGACCGCCGCATTCCAGTCACGCTCAATCTCGATCACGCGCGATAGATAATCCTGCGCGTCGAACAGGAACAGGAAAACGGTCTGGAGCAGCACAATCGCGAAGGCAATTCGGGCCTTACTCAACGGCTGCCGGGGGGATTGTGGTGTTGTCGGCATAGCTCAGTCCCTTGAGCGCATCAAATCAATGTGAGTGGGGTACTACCCTGTCAGGATCGGGGTCTGCACTTTCAGCAGCCTTCCATCCTTCAGGTGCGCAAAGAACTGGAGATCCGGGATCTCCCCCAGAAGAGCCGGTGGGATCAGCTCGAGATCCTCCTTCTTGAGCGCTTCGGAGTACCCCGCCTTGCTGGCCTCCATTTCACCCAGCTCACCGGCCATTTCACGGTACCCGGTTTCCATATCCTCGATCCGCACGGTGGGTAGCGATTTCGTAACGTACTCCTGTGTTTTGCCATCACGGACGCGCAGATAGATCCCGTTGTTGAAGTTCCCTAGGCTTTGCAGCGCATCGGCCTCACCGCCCATCCTGACCTCCACGTCGGCCATTGTCTGCGTCGCCATCATGGCGCGCATACCGGCCCCACGTCCCTTGTTCAGGATGCGAACGGCCGGCTCATTCAGCACTTCACTGGCTTCGTCCACACAGATCCACATGGCCTTCCGGGTCTCGGGCGTCCCGTAGTTGTACAGATCACCCGCGACCGCCGCGAGGTCCGCCAGCAGTATCGCACCGATCGCCGACCCGACGGTCTTGTCCGACAGGGAATCCAGCCCGATGTACAGGACCGTGTTGTCACGGATGACCTTCTGCATATCGATGATCGGGCGGTCATCGTCCATGTCTTCGTAATCGGGACTCAACAGCTCACCCATAACATCGGAGGTCAGCATGGACAGGATCGGGATGAGACTGGCGATGAGCTTCTGGAAATGCTCCCTGTCGTGCTTGTAGGCGGTAATGAGACCATCCAGAACCGAGCTGCGCTCCTCTTTTGCCACTAGATCGGTGTAGAACGCCACCATCTTGTTGATTTCTTCGTCCTCGGCCGACTGCTGCCCGCGCTTGCCGCCGCCAATATCCGGATTTCCGGACATGTAGGTCCGATAGGCGTTGTTCCAATCGCTGTTCCAGCGTTCAAAGTGAACGGGCAGTACGCGGCGAAGGAGCGGCCCCGGACCACCCTCAATGTACGACCGGATTTTGACGATGCTCGGCATCTCGCCGATCTCGACCATCCCCTGAATTCCAGAGTTGAGTGCGTTCCAGGCAATCGCCTGGAAGGGGTCGCCGCCCGACTCCGTGGGCATCAGGTCCGCGATTCGACTCGCCACCTCTGTTGCCCGGTTCCAGTTCTTGAGCGGGTCGATGCGCACCGATCGGTCCGCGTAGGCCGGATGGAACATCTGGAAGCGTTCCGGGTTGCCTGTGGCCTCGCATGCACGCCGCATGTTCTCACGCATCTCGTGGTCACCCTTCGGGTCTATGACGATCACCGGACCCTCGTTCCGGGCCACCAGCTGCGTGAGCAGGATGTCGTACAGGCGTGTTTTGCCAGCACCGGTCGTGCCTACAATCAACGTATGCCCTTCGAGAAACTTCGTCTTGACGTACAGGTCCTCCACCCGCTTGAGCCCCTGCATCCAGAAGGCCCCACCAGTGGCCGTATCGACCTTTCCCAGGACATTCTCGACCCCGCGGCGCCAGATCGAATACGCCCGATTCGCGGCCGTCTTGTCCCACTCGTATCCCCGGCCGATCCACAAGGCGTCGGGTTTCTGCTTGCTCAGCAGCTCCTTCATGTCCGTAAATTCCAGCTTGCCGCTACGGACCCGCTGGTATTCCCGCAAACGGGGGAAACCCTGTGCGCCTCGGTAAGCCGCCCCCATCAGGCAGACTCCCGCCGAGACCACCATGAGTCCGGCTGGCGCAGCGATCATCCACCCGGCCAACACGCAGCCACCGGCCGCCACGGCCCACGCGGCCGCGCTCCTCAGCTCGAAGTTCGGACGAAACGGGACTTCGTACTCGTCATGCGACGTCAGCATTACTCACCTTCCCTGGTCAGTGTTCTTAGTCGGTCAGCGACCGCCTCGTTTATTCGGTAGCCCTCCTTCTTCTCACCGTTCACTTCCATCTCAATTCGCTCGGCCTTCACTTTTGCCAGTGCAACCCGCAAATGATGGTCGCGAATTTCGATATTCACAGCAGCCCCCACGACTTCCCTGAGCTCTTGGTTGGATATTTCCGGCAATCCACTTTCCCAGCGGTCCTTGAGAACCCTCATCACCTCGGCCTGGATCTTCTTCTTGCGCTCCCGCGCATCCATCGGTTGGGGCTCCGAGCTCTTCGGGGTCTCCGCCGCTTCTTGCTGATGGGCCGTCTCGGTCCCAGGGCCTTGTTCCGGGGATGGCGCTGTGTCGTTATCGGCCTTTCTGACTTCATCCTTCCGCTTGGCGCGAATGACCGGGCCACCGTCGTCGCGTAGCGGACGTTCGGACGGTGGGGGCGCTGGCACCTTCTTCGACTTGCGCCGCTTGCGTGACCGGCTCTTCTTCTTCGGCGCCGGCGCTTCGGAATCCGCGTCTGGGGTGCCACCAGACCCCGAGACCGATTGCCCCTCTAGCGGATCTTCCTTTTCCGGGGATTGCGCCACGGCTTGGTCTTCGGATGCTTCTTTCTCGGGTCCCGAGGCTCCTTTCCCGCTGCCGCCGAGCGGTACGCTCTCAGGCTCGGATTCCGACTGCCCCGACCGCTTGGCCCACTTGATCCGCGCCTTCACGCCATCCACTTCGGTGATTTGCTCGCCGAACTCGATCTTCTCGTCGTGATTTTCTGCACGAGTCTTCGCCTGGCCTTTTTCCGCCGGTTTCAAATCCGTATCCGGCGCCGACTTCTTGCCTCCACTGAACACCAGACGCTCAGGACGCGGCTTGGCCCTGGTTCCCGTGCTCTTGCTCCCAGAGCGGCTCGCAAGCGGCGTGATTTTCCCGGCCGCCACTGCCACTGGCTTGCGCGGCTCGCCCGACTTTTCCGGCTTCGCCGGCTTCTCGAGGCCCGGTTCATCCGGCCGCTGGCCGCCTTGGTCCGTTTTCTCATCCGGCTGTGCCGAATGCGACTGTGACGCGGGCCCGCTGCCGCCTTCCGGTTCCGGAACCATCGGAGCCGCTTCATCGGCATCCACAACCGGCGGCGCATCCGTATCCATGGGTGCGTCTTCCGGCATTGTTGGCGTCTCGGCCTTGACTCCCTGGTCTTTGTCCTTGCGCTCTTGCATGCGCGCCTTGCGCCCCCCCAAGTCCTGCGCGCGACTGGGGCGTTTTGCTGCCTGACCGCCCGGCTCGCCCTTTTCCCTTTTTCGACGAATCTTCTCGACGTACTTCGAAGCGTGCCGCAACACCGCATGGCTCGCGGCATAGTCCAGGCGCCACCATTCCGCGGCGTCCTCATCCACACTGAAAGGCAGTTCCGCATTGGCATTGAGCAGGAACAGACCCGAGCTCTTGGCTTCCTCTCGGACGATCTCCATATCCGGCATACAATCCGCGAAGAAGTCCGGCGCGCGCAGGGCGACAATTTTGACCTTGCGCCCTTCGTTCCCCTCCACCTCGTAGGCCACCGTGGCGATATCCGGCGATGCCACCGTGGCGCGATTCAGGTCCTCCGCGAAGGCCTGGAGGATATGCCCCATCAGGGCATTGTTCTCAAAGAACTCCCGGCGCGCTTCGTCGTCCATCTCGACGATACGATCCTGCGGGATCTTCCGAGGGGGTTCATGCTCAGGGAGGTCGCTGGGCTGGACTGCGTCCGGGTCGTCCAGCGACAGGCTTTCCGAGCGCGTGTCGGTGCCCGGCACTTTCTTCTTGCGCTTTGCCTGCTCTGGGGTGGGCGCGGGCTTCGCAGGAGGCGAGACTTGCATCTCTGCTGCGCCGCTTTGCGGAATCTCCGGCTCCGCCGCATTTCCTGCGTCGGGTATCACTTCTTCTGCGTGATCCTCACGCGTGCCGCGGGTGTCGCTCTCGCCTGCCACGGCCAACGCATCCCCACCGTAAACGCCTCCCACCGAGGCGATCGGCTCATCCGTCAACATGTCGACCGAAGCCAGTCGCAATGCCCACAGGGTCAATTTGGCGCCTTTGCCGTGGGCTAGCGGTTCCGGACGGATCGGCCAAAGCGTCTGCGTGTTGTTCTCGTCATCCACAAAGGGAGTCGCGAGATTCCGGTCGAGCATTTCGCGGGCAATCGTGTCCTTGTCCAGCGGAATCCCCCGCACCTGATCTTTCTGGAGCAGCTTGCGGACATCCTGACCGGCGGCCGGCCATACCAGAAAGGCGATTCCGTCCAGGACCCAGAGGGCACTCCCGGGTTTATTGGGCTTCCACCCGCGCTCACTCAGCAGGCGCCGCATCGCCGAGAGGTAGTACCGCTCGACCGGGATCCCGGTGCCGCCGTAGTCCGAAACGGTCTGGCGCTTGTCCGCGGCCGTCGAACTCGAATCCGCCGTTTTCACCACCTTGGCGATCACATTCAGCGGGCTCGCATCGCCGCCTACTGCTTCGAGCGTGTCGGAGAACAGGCTGGAGGGGTAGTCACTCAGGAACGCCTTGCCCCCTGTCCCAAGGATCTCGCTCAACAGAGTGAGTGACGCGGGCTCGTGGCGCTTGCTGCGCCCCCGATTCCAGTGAATGAAGTAGCGCTCAACCCCCAGATCCTGCGCCCACTGGGGGATGCTGGCGCCAAAGGGATTCCAGCGGCGAGAGCCCGAGTCGTCCGTGACGTTAATATCCGTGATTGGCTTGCCGATGTCGTGGCAAAGCGCCGCAACCAGGACCGCATAACGGAAGCGGATGTTCAGCTCCTTTCGGCGTTCCGCATACTCGGATCGCGCAAAGGGTGCGTGAACGTGACTGATCTTCAGGGCATGGTGCGCAACCTCGAGACCGTGCCGGAACAGACCGCCGGCGCGGGCGTGATGGTCATTCTCGGAGGCGGGAAGCAGATGAACGATCGCGGCAAACCGGCGCAGCGAACGCTCGAAGATCATGCGCTCCTCGTCCGTGTTCACCTCGAACTCGCCACGAATCTTCGCCAGGAGTTCCATCTGCGTCTGGAGTACCGTTTTGACCGGAACCGCCGGGAGCCCGTCCATGTACGATGGATAGCGCGGAATGTCATCTTCGAGGTTCAGGGGACGCACATCCGCCTGACGGGCGCGGTTAAGGTTCCGGCTCCGGGCCTGCTCTGTAGGGCCTTCCGCCGCGGCTCCTTCGGACGCACCGGATACCAATGCGTTCCATGCGTCCCGAAAACGTCGAATTGCTTCCTGCACTACTTGCACGCGGCCTCCTTGCTGCGTATGCCGGGGGAAATCTACCGATCACCCGCCGGCGTATCGTTCCTCGATGCGGCTGCGGATCGCGCCTGCCACCTTGTCGGCGACCTCCACGTCGATCTTCTTCCCGAACAGGAAGGTCTCATCGCCCCCGTGCTGCGTGCCGCCATCCGCTCCGAGATCGCCGAAGCCGCGTAGCCGCATGTCATGTTCGGCAACTTCGAACCCGTCTTGTGTGGATTCCAGTACGCGGAAGCGCTCCAGCGTACGTTCCTTCGCGTTATCTGGGACGATCAGGCTGCAAAGCCCTTTCCCGCCCTGGCGGGCAACCCGGCCGCGCAACTGGTGCAGCTGCATCAGTCCGTACCGGGATGCATCGGCAATAACGATGTGCCGCAGCCCTGGTGCATTTAATCCCACCTCAACGACCGTGGTCCCAATCAGGATGTCCGCCGCCCCCGATCGAAGGCGGGCCAACGCCTGCTCCTTCTCGGTGTCCTCCATGCTTCCCGAGATCGCCGCGACACGATCTCCGTAACGTTTCTTCCAAAACTCAATGGCGTTGCTCAGCGCCATCCGGTCGTTCGGGTCACCTTCCTTCAGTGGGTACACCACCAGGACCTGATGCCCTTTCTCGAGGGTCTTCTGGATCTGGCTGAACACACGCTTGGATTCCGCACCCGGCACCACCTGCGTCGTGATCTCTTTCGGCGTATGGGGCGTGCGCAGCTGTGATAGCTGCATGGCCCCATAGCGGATGAGAGCCATCGTCCTCGGGATGCAGGTCGCGGTGGCCTCCAGGAGGTGCGCCCCGTCCTGCGCGAGCTGCTCACGCTGCGCGACGCTGTATTTCTGCTGCTCATCGACTACGACCAGACCTATCCGCGGCCGGGCGTCTTCGTTGATCCGCGAGAGCAAGGCCGTCGTGCCAACAAAGATGACCGGGTCATCGACCCCGGCCTGCGGGTGCGGGACTGAATCGCCAGCCACCGTCACGAACGAGATGTCCGGCCACATTTCCCCCAACTCCCGTGCGACCTGCTGGGCCAGCGGCTCATTCGGCAGCATAACCGCGGCCGAATACCCGGCATCGTAGGTCGCGGCGGCCACAAGCCCGAACACGACGGTCTTGCCGGTCCCCACATCCCCGCTCAAGAGGTGACGTTGGGGCTCCATCGTATTCATTTGCTGGGTGATCGCTTCGACGGCTGCTTCCTGCTCCTCGGTCATCGTGAACGGAACATCCCCCGCTCGACTCCTCCAGCCTCTGAGATCCAGCGCATGCGCCCGCGACCCACACTGTTTGGCGCTGTAGGCCTTTGCCAGCGCCGCCAGCGCCGCCAACTCCTCGAGCTTGCGGCTTGCACGCATACCGTCTTCCGGCGTATCCGGGGCATGTGCTTTTTGAAGCCACTCCCGTACATCCGTTTCGCTGGTCTTTACCTCGATCCCTATGGAACCGGCCGCCCGCTGGACCTCCTGGGTCACCCACGCGGCCCCCTCTGGGATTGCCGCCTCGATCACTTCGCTGACCCGTTCTCGCACCGTGCTTGCCTTCATTACACCTCTCGGGGCCGGATACACTGGGCGAATCTTTCCCGCCCAGCGCGGCTCAACCAGCGCGGCGTTGTTGATGAACATTCGCGTGTCCATACGCGCTAGTCGTCCGCGACACAACACCGTACTGCCGGTGGCGATGGTATCGCTGATCCCGCGGGTGTCGCCGAACAGGGAAAATGCGATCGGCGTGTCGTCCGATAGGCGGATCTGCACCTGAGTCCGCGGTCGGCCGCCCGAGAACGAAACGGAAGGCTCCTGGCCGACGACCCCCTGGACCACTACATCCGAACCATCTTCCAGCGCAGAAAGCTCATAGGCGTACCGGAGTGTACTGCGGTAGTCCTCCCATGCTTCGGGCAGCAGGAGGGAAACGTGCCACCACTCCTTGAGGCCCATCGTGGAGAGCCTCCCGAGCTCGAATTCTTCACTGATGGAGGCATTCGTCATTCATCCTCCAGTGCGTCCTCAGCCAACTCTCCTTCACCCATCAACGGCTCGACGCTTTCTTCCGCTTCGTCGCTTTCAAGCTCGGGGGTCGGTTCTTGCGGTTGCCGTTCAGGCCGGGCGCTCAACTCTGCCCCCGGCGACGGCTCGGCATCCAGGATCGTTCGCCATTCGTCCATTGGGCGGTGCCCCACTACAACCCGTCCATCTTCGAGCACCGTCCAGGGTCGGGTGCCATTCGCTCCCAGCTCACGCGCGCGCTCCATCTGCACCTCGAGGATGTTCGCAATCTCGCACTCTCGGGCCAGATACGGCTCTTCATTCATTTCCGATTCGAACGCATCCCGGCGCTCATCGATGGCGGCGCAATAAACGCTCTCGGCCGACTCCATACTGAGTTCGCTCGACAAGCGCGTCGGGACCACGACGTAGTCCACCGAAATCCCGGCCTCGACCATCTCCTGCGTTTGGTCGAACGCGCGGCGGCAGTACGGGCATACCGGATCCACCAGCATCGTGATGCGCCCGCGGTGCTCCGAGGCGGACGCTGACG
The DNA here is from genome assembly GCF_000025545.1 of Thioalkalivibrio sp. K90mix. Classification (NCBI taxonomy): domain Bacteria; kingdom Pseudomonadati; phylum Pseudomonadota; class Gammaproteobacteria; order Chromatiales; family Ectothiorhodospiraceae; genus Thioalkalivibrio; species Thioalkalivibrio sp. K90mix. Next base: position 164,426 of record NC_013930.1, on the reverse strand, counting down.
CTTCATAGCGGATGCGTGTCCAGTCTTCGAACTCACGCTCCACCGCGCGGCGATACACCATGTCGCCCTCCTCAACGGTCCCCGAGGACACGATCTGCTCATAGGAACGCTCCCCAGTTATGTACGGGGTCATAAAGTCGGAGCTCAGGAGGTACAGCAGCGCAAATACAATCCCCACCAGAATCATTTTCCCGGGCGAGATCTGGTTGGGGATCAACGTGCCTTCGGCGGCGTCGACATAGTCGCGCGCCCGCTTGCGTCGGCTTCGTGGTCGCTCGTTCTGGGCGTCCTCACCGGTGTCGCTCTCGACGGCATCGTCCAGCGCTTCCGGGTCGTCTGACGGCTTCGCGTTCGAGCCTTTGCGATCAGGGGTCTGGTCTTGTTCCATTTGCGTTCCCTCGCTGCGGGGCGGCATCCGTGCCAGTGGGCACTATACCGCAGCCTGTTCCTGATTGGCAGGGCGCATCTCCCGAACGACCAGCTGTAATCGGCAATGCCCCATGTAATGATTCAGGCCGACGCTGGCCGCCACCCAAACGGATTGGCCGGATCTCCATTGCGTCTCGCCACCCGGCTCTGCCGCATTGAAGTAGACCGCTCCATAGGTTCCGCCGTCTGTCTTGAGAGCTAGGCGCAGGTGTGTTTTCTCCTGCCCCATGGCCTTGACCGTCTGGATCAACGCCTTCAAGGCATATACCGGACGGCGGAAGCGCTCACCAAAAGGCGCCAGGGCCTCAAGCTCCCGCACCCGCCGGTCATCAAATCCGCCCTCCGGCCAGGCCTCGACCTGCAACAGGGGCTCGAGCACCAACCCGTGCGCCTGCGCCTGCTCATTGCACGCCGCGTTCCAGGATTCCTCGAGTGCGTCCAGGGCGCTGCGTTCAAGGGTGATTCCGCCCGCGCCGGCATGGCCGCCAAATTTCATTACCCGGTTTCCGAGATCGGCCTTCACCTGGCGCAGCGCACGCTCGACATGAACACCCTCGACACCCCGTGCCGAGCCGGTGACCCGGTCTCCCGACTCATGCACGGGCGACACACAAAGCGTTGGTCGGCCATAACGCTCCAGTACCCGCGAGGCCACGATTCCATGGACCCCGGAGTGCCCGTTTTCCATCCAGACCATGATGCCAGATACACCCTTACTCACCTGCGCTTCAGCCTTCCCGATGGCGACATCCTTCATCGCCTTCTCGACCGCTCGGCGCTGGGTATTCTCCGCATCCAGGACCGACCACCACTGCTCGGCCTCGCCCTCGTCCTTAGACAGCAGAAACTTTACGCCGGCCATCGCCTCGTCCAGTCGCCCGCGCGCATTGATTCGGGGGCCTACGTCAAAGGCGAGACGCTCCTCCGTGAAGGGCGCCCCGTGCTGGCAGGTGTGGCGTTTTGCCACCCGCCAGCACGGGCGAGGATCGTCGGCGTTGATGCGATCCAGACCCTTCCTCACGATCGTACGGTTGTTGACACTCTCTCCCAGCGACACACAATCCGCGATCGTCCCCAGGGCCACCTCGGGGAGCATATCGATCAGGGCCGCGCGCCCGGGGCCTGGGTCATCCAGGCCCTGCACCTCGCACCACTGGCGATAGACCCGCATTGCCAAGAGCCACGCCACCATGCAGCCGGCGATCGTGGTGTCGGGGTATGCACTGTCGTCACGCGCGGGGCTGACACAGGCCACGGCCGAGCGCGGCGGCCCGGCTTCCGGTACGGCATGGTGGTCCGTCACGATCGTATCCACCCCCTCGCCGGCGAGGCGGGCGATGCGGTCTTCGTCCGCGGTACCGTTATCGGCCGTCACCACCAGCTGCGGTTTTTCGTCAGCCGCCAAGATGCGGTCCACAACGGCATCCGAGAGGCCATACCCTTCCTTTAGTCGGTGCCCGATGTAGGACTGCACCTTTTCGGGCGCATGCCCCATCACATGGACCAGCGTGCGATACAGGATGGCGTGGCTGGTGACCCCATCGACATCGTGATCCGTCTCGATCGCGATGACCTGCTCCAGAAGGACTGCGCTCACCAGTCGTTCCGTGGCCGCCTCGATGCCGGGGAGGGTATCCGGGCTATCCAGATTCGCCAGCCGCACATCGACGAATCCCTTACGGATCGTATCCGTGTCGGCCTCGGGCATTCGTTTTGCCACGATCTCCGCCTGAAACGGCGTCAGCCCCGCCTCGACCGCGCGCGCCACCGAGTCCGGATGACCTTCGATCTCTTGCCAGCGCTTCATCGCAACTGCGCCACTACCGGTCTTCGTCATGGTCGCTTTCGTGTGCCTTCTCGCCATGCTTGCAGGCATCTTGATCCTGCGTGAATGCCGCACCATCCCAGACGTACATCACCGTCGGCACCATCACGTCTTCCTGGCGCGGCTCCAGGCGATACTGTGCGCAGTTCCGATCATCCCATCCGGCGAAGACGTACGCGGCCTGGACCGTGCCGGCATCGTTGTACTGATACCCCGCGGCTTCGCCCGACTTCTGTGCAGCACAGGCACTCAGAGCGGTTGCGCACGCCCCCGCCAACGCCCACTGACACATCCATTTCATTGCGGTCTCCTGATTCGTCTATTTGTACGGGTCTGGTATATACCCTACCGAATGGAGTCGTTCCGTCTATTTCTTCTCGGCCAAAAAAAAGGCCAGCTCACGGTTGAGCTGGCCTTTCCTTCGGGCTTATCCATAAGCCCCATCCCCGACTCCTTCGGGCGGCGTCCCTGCCAGCGCTGCCACCTTGCAGCGCTCTGTAATGGTCTTCCCTGACACCCTCTTTCAGCTTACTTTTGCGCCTCGTAAGCCTTGCCCCTCTCAATCCTTGAACTCCTTTCCGGGGCTCCCCACAAATGGGGATCATCCTTGAAGCGACCAATCCTTTGGTTCGCTATCCGCCCATCCTTGGGCGTTTGGCTTCCCTGCCTGCCCTCAATCCTTGAGGGCTTTTTCTTCCTTGCTTCTGCGCCATCCTTGCGCTTCGCTTCCGTCCTTGGACGATTTGTATTCTGCCCATCGATCCCGGATCGTGGAAGGGGGGTTGCTGGGTGAAAAGTCTACCCCCTCACCCACGTTTATCCAGCTGACTCCGTGACGCCCATGCCGCTCCGAATCAGCACGTCGCGGATCTCCCAGTCCTCACGAACCCCCAGCTTTGTCCTCACCGACTTGCGCACCTTGCTGACATATTTCTCGCCCACAGCACACTCCCAAGCGACCACCTGTGGCGTCTTACCCCCAATGAGCAGCTTTCCGATGACTTCTTTCTCGCGATCCGTCAGCAGTCGTACGGAATCCTCTACCTCACTCATTCGAGCGCGATCCATAATCTCGGTGGAGTAGTGTTCGTTTCGGCAAGCCGCTCGCAGGGCGCGTATGATTTCTTCTAGTGATTCCCGGCGGTTTTTTAGGATATAGCCATCCACACCTTCATCCAGAAGACCACGTATCGTCCCGAGTTCGTCGAGTCGACTCATCGCCCATACCACATCCCCTGGCCGCTTGATCTTCGGATTTCGGGCGGCCGCAAAACCGGCACCACAATCCGTCGTGTCGATATACAAGTCGACAAACAGGATTTGAGGTCGCGGCGGGTCATTGGCCTGGCGCCACAGAAGGTAGTCCGCCGGCGTTTCAAACTCTCGGACCTCCCCAATCTCAGCGCCCCCCGATTTCTCCCCATCCCGTTGAATGGCATCGACCAACAACGAGGAAAACAGACCCTCATCCTCAATGATATTGACGTCGTACTTCACGCTCTGCCTCCTCTAGGCTCGCCAGAATTTCCTTTTCTTCGCCGTCAAGGGCGCTTCGCTCCACCCTATAAAACGCCGCGCCAACTTCATCGACCCCCAGCATTTGGCAGGTCCCGGCTGCTTTGTGCATCACGCTCGCGACTCCCTTCCAGTCTTTCTGCGATGCCCTCGTGCGTGCTTCCCGGGCCCAGCTATTCGCCTTCTCCATGCAGGCATCCCGCATTTCCTGGCTGATCTCGACCTCAACGGGCGCCTCTTGGCTGTTGCCTCTCCCAACCGCCAGCGTTTCCATTAGGAATCGCTCCAGGGTTTCCATATCCAGAGGGCGCCCCATCACAGATTCAACACCGATACGTTCAACGCGCTCCATCGGGACCAAAGACGGATTCCCGCTCACCAATGCGATCTTGATGGAATCGCTCATACTTCGGATCCGCTCGGACAGATCAACGCCATCTTGGCCGGGCAGCTGGTAATCGATGATTGCGCTCTCGATTACCCCCTTCGCCACCCGAATCTTCTGCATCGCTTCCTCGGCGCTGCTGGCCTCTATGATCGCTCCGTTCAATTCAGGGAACCGGCTGATAAGTAGCTGGCTCAATGCCTCGAGATTTGCTTCCGAGTCATCCACTAGCAACAAGCTGCCGCCCCGATACGTTTCTGCCGAGCCTCCCATATCGCATTCGCCAATCGTGTCTTCACCGCCTATAACCTCCGAGGCTAGGATTTCCACCTCGGAAATGGTGACCCAGCCCTCCAGGTGGGCCGTGACGGGGTCCGAAGGCGCTTCCAGAACGATCGTTGGAATCGCCTCCGCTGTACGGCGCCTGTACCCCTCCACAACGAGAATGTCGGCGCCGGCGGCAACCCCCCTCTGAACGAACCCCACGCAGTTCGACGACCGATTGATGTGGGCAGCCACGGCTCGAGCCTCATCCGGATCGGCAAGATCTACCTGGACGTTGCAGCACTGATCCAGTGTTTTCCGCGTTCCATGCTCCACACTATGGCTCTCCATGGCGGGCCACACTGCTTGGAACCAGGCACCCCCCAGTGGGTGCGAATCACACACCAGGCGGAGCTCGCCATGAATCTTCCCCATGTGATCCGCAACCATTGCAAGTCCACGCCCCATTCCTTCGCTCGGGCCAATCTTGCGGATCGTCCCGTTGACCTTATAGTCACCCTCTTCGAACAAGGACTCCTGTTGCGCTTCCGGAACCCCCGGGCCGCTATCGCGAATATCGATCACGTATTCCCGTGCCGCATCCTCCCGATGAAACAGGATCTCAATCTCGCCCCCCTTTGGTGTCATTTTTTCGGCATTCTCGATCGTGTTCCTCAACATGCTTGCAACGATGGCTTCATTGGTGAGCACGTACTGGGGGATATCGGGACTGATCCAAATCGAAAACCGCTTGGTGTTCCCGGAGCGTCCATCCCGCGTCATCATCACCTGATCTTCAATCATCCGGGCAACGTTGTGCAGGCTGACCTCGGGCTGATTCTGCCGGCTGACGACAAATTCAGTCTTCAGGTCCTCTGAGATCTTCTCCCCATGCCGAATAACCCGGTCAATCGCTTCCGCGGCAGAAGCCATATCCCCATCACGGATCTTGGTCAGGGCAAGTTGGGCCGACAGGCTCATGTTGCCTACGGCCGAGCGGACATCGTGGGTCATCTGGGCATGCCAATGCGCCTGCATCTCGAGGAAGCGCTGAGAGACCACAGCCTCTTCTCTCTGTCTCTGTAGATGCCCGATTTTTTCTTCCAAGTGTCCGATGACGCGATCGAGGGACGAGCGTGACCGAACGTTGTTGCCCGGTCCTGCCATCCTCCCGTGTCCGTTTTTCCCGCTCGCGGCGGCAGAAAGTTTCTTCAGCGTATCGAGCCAGCCCTGCTCGGACGTCACATGCATGTGGAGCATGAACACAAGAACCGCAGCAAACGCGAACAGCACTGAGCCCACCCAGATGATCGTCCAGCTCGCAACATGCGGCTTTACGGCGACGGTGACTTCACCTCTAGCCTTTCCCCCGTCCTGCCCGTAATAACGGATCGTGCTCGCCGCCGCGATGCCGCTCGTGCCAGATGAATCCGGAATCACATCGCCTGTTCGATGAACACCACTCTCGCTGCTCCATGTGAGGGCGGGGGTCTCGACCAATACATTCTCCGCCCTCTCAGGCATCCATTCTTCCACCGCTTCCCGGATCTCAGTTGAGCTATTAGGGTCGGCGTTCGCCAGCGCCTGTGACACGGTCGATGCGGCGGTCTGGGCCAACTCTCGATCCCGGTCCTGCACGTACAGATGAACCAGGAAGAGCATGCCCAAGAAGCTCGCCAGAAAAGCCGCCATCACTCCATATCGCATTAGAATGGAGCGGCCCGACCGGGTGCGAAGCAAGCTCATTCAGCACACTCCTCGGATCCCCGGTAGCTCGCGCTCTTCACGCCCCAGCGGCCCAGATCCACCTCGCTCTCCACCAGGCGCACGAGCTCCACCTGACCGCTCTCCGAACCGGCCAAGAGCGCCATGTCAGCGCGAAACCACCGCTCATCGGCGGTGCGCACAAGCGCGCGCGCCTCCAGGGCTTCACCACGTTTCCGGTACAGCAGAGACACGACTTCGAACTGTAGGTCGAGATCCTCTTCCGGGAAGCCCTCCTCAACCAGCGCACGCTGGATTGCCGACTCGGCCGTCTGCTCGAATGCTTCACGCAGCTGCTTATCTCGGGATACACGAACCCCGTGCCGATACCCTTCCCAGGAGACCAGCCAGTACACCCACAGCACGACCGCCGTCACGCACAGCATCAAAACCGACCCCATCAACCAGGTCGCCAGGCTCGAGCTGGCAGCCGCTGCCAGCAGCATCCATTCCGCGCGCCCCAGGCCCTCGCGGTCCAGAGATGCGTTATTGCCGTCTCGTTTGTTCTTTGCGCATTCCATACGTCCTCCTTAATCCCGTCCTGGGATATCGTGGCTGTAGTTCACCGATGTCACGACCGGGACGCCGAAGAGGCGGCCCCACGCGCTTACGATGTACTCCTGCATGCGTGGAATTGCGTTGTTGTACGCCCACCATGCATTGGTCGGCGCAAGCACCACGTCGGGCCCGACCCAGAAGGTCTGAATCATCGGGAACCCAATAAGTTGCTCGTAACAAAGCAATACACCTATCTCTTCGCCCGTTGGAGCCTGTACAGTGCCCGGGCCAAATATGTCTGCATGCGCGGACTCGGGATCAAGCGGATTCCACATCGCCCAAGGAATCGGCATGCGCTGGTCGTACCGCATTCCCCGAAGCGCGCCGATCCCTACCAGACTGTTGTGGTATCCCGGCGCATCCCCCTGCAATGCTGCCCCGATCAAAGCTCCTCGAGGGGCGCCATCCCAATGCTCCCACATGGGTTCCGCGAATTCCCATACACCTGCTACTGTTTCCGGTAGCAGAACGAATTGCCCCTGGTACCGACCCTCGATCTTCTGTTGCAGGACTACCTGACGATCGACCACCGACGGGCCATGCGTCAGCTCGAGATCCCCTAAAGCCGTATCTACCCCCTGCCATTGGTCGAATTCTGGATCGGAATCGATCCAGACTGTGCTCTGCGGCATCAGAGCCACCAGCGAAATCGTCAGCAGACCCGCCACCATGGCCGCGCGTCCGCTCAGCCCCAACGCCAACACCGCCGCCAGTAGCACAAACCCGAACCATCCGGTACCCGGAAACAAAATCCCCGCGGCGTTTACAGGCGAGGCCCAACCGATCCAAGCCAGGGGCGGCAGCATAAACAGTGCGATAACGAGCAGTGCATTGATCACCCGCAGATGAGGTCGGTCCGTCCAGGCAATAGCCCATACCAGCGCATGGATGAAGGCGACGATCGCGACGGACAGCACCCCGAACAACAACTGGTCATTACCGAAGTAGGCCGGCACCGCAGGTGCGACAGTCCAGGCAGCGCCCGCAACAAACAGCCCGGAGGCCAAACCGCCCAGCCACCGGTTCGGCGCAAGGCCCCACAACAGTGGTTGCGCCAGGAGAAGAAGGACGGCCCCCGCGGTCGTATTCAGCGAGATCGCTCCGAACGCCGCAGCGGCCAGCAGAACGGCCGGCGGCCATGCCACCTCCAGTGACGCTCGATGTACCCCAATTTTCTCCATGATGAACATCGTATTGACCTCCCTGTCGATTACCTCTGTGCCTCAGCGGCCCCACACCCTCGCTGTGACTATTCGCCGGACACAGAATCCTTTTTCGCTTGGGCGTCACGCTGACGGCGCTCCGCCAGCGATATGACATCAGAGCCCTCGCCCTCGATACCTTTCGGGTCGATCTTCTCATCCGGGATCTTCTTCAGCAGCTCTCGAACCACCGCATCGACCCGGTCGTTCTGGCGTTTCTGCACATCGAGCTCCGGATCCACGATTTCGATCGCCATTCGCAGCCACTGGTCCATTTCTACGTTGATCCCCAACGGATGGTGCTCGTTGACGTAGGGCACCAGGATCGTCACTGCGAACGCAAACGGCCGGTGACGACCAAGCCAGAGCAGGATTTGCTCCGGGTTGGACTCCAACGTCACGGACTCGCCCTGCGCGTCATCGATGTCCCAAATTGAGCGTGCCTGCTCCCCGTACATCTCACGGAGGATCTCGCGCGTCTCCGGGTACAGCCCGCGGCGACCCCATTGACTCTGGGCAAACGCCACCAGGTGCTCCACCTCCGCATTCTCGAGAAAGTGGCGCATGTTCAACTGGAAGGTTTCCCCCGTCGCCTCACTACGGCTCTGGTCGGCCGGCTCCGGATCTCCAACCATCTGGTAGATGTATGCACTGTCCCGGTCTTCCTCGAACACGAAATAGATGTCCTTGTCCGGGCGCAACGCGAACCACTCGGATTCAGACTCGGTATCAGACCGATGCAACACCAGCCACACCTCCTGGACTCCATCCAGTGTCGCGAAATCACTCTGGAGGCTGGGCGTCCAGGCCGGTACCACCCAGCGACCCTTGTTGATAACCTTGGCGGGCGATACCACCATCGCTCGCGTCCCCATCAGGACCAGGTCGAGATGGAGGTCTTCGTTCTTCTCCGGCGCATGGTAGAGATCCTTGAAACGCGGATCTCGGACCAGTCGGTCGGCGGAGCGCGCCGCTTTCTGTAGTCGGCGTCGAATTGCTTGTAACGGCTTCAGGATCTCGGGCATAAACCCTCCTTGGTCTCGGTTCTGCGGCCTCGAATTACACTTGCTGCCAGTTTGAACCTACAGGATGCACCCCGATTGCGCGAATTCTTTTCGCGCCCGCGAAACTGGCGTTTCGCGCTCGAAGTTTGGAGGGGATTGGGCGAATACCCAGGGGAGAGAAGGGAGAGGTGGTGCTGATGGGGATGACCTCTCCCGGAGGGCCGACGACGGCCCCCCGGGAGAAGCCACCAAAGGTGACTTCAACCCCACTGAACTGCGGGCATGGATATTATCGGTATCCGTGGTTTTTCAGCATCTGGCCGACGCGGGCCTTGAATGAACCCTCGGTGATTTCGAGCTCTTCGTCGTTCAGGTGGTCAACGGTGATGATCCCCAAGATCTCACCCTGAAGCAGCCAGGCGGACTCATCCAGCTCGTTGAAGGTTTCCAGATTGTCTTTCAGCATTTCGATCTGCATGGTGAATCTCCTTAATAAAGAGAGACACCAGCCCCATCCGGGAGTGGTGTCCCGGATGGGAAAAATGATGGAAAGAACTCAGGCCCAGATCAGACCCAGGGACTGATCAAAGCGTAGCTGACGAAATCCGTGCCGTTTGATGAATTCACGAACGGTGAGGTTTCGTACATCGCTTGAGAGAGGCATGCGCATACTCCTGTCAAAGAGGGGCATGCGATCCTCACGGGAATCGAATGCCCCGGTGAGGAATGGTCGAGGTCGCGAAGACTTCGACAGCGAACAACCGACAAAACCGCGCAGGGTCTCGTGGGTTGTTGAACGATTTTTACAAGTCGCTTCCTTGCCTCAATATACCCAGAGGGGGGTGTCATCACCTTCAGTCCACCACATCCCCGCGCCTGCGTGCAAAGGTCGTTTTTCGCTCAGAAGCGTAGCCTGATCGGCGGCCGCCATCGTGTCCCTGCCTTCCCCGCTACCCGGCTTTGATACGCACCTTCAATCGCCAGACGGATATGGCGGGCCCCCGTGCGCCGCTGCATCCACTGAACTCCGGGATATTCGGCGCTTGTCTGTCCGTCGGGCGCGATCCCGCCCTCCGGGAAGATCATCACCCGCCCCCCCTTCTCCAGGACTTTCACCAGCTCGCGCAGGCCGATCGGCTTGGTGCTGGAGACCGGGACCACGCGCCCGAGCCCCGCCGCTTCCATCCATCGCAGCGCTGTTGAGCTCGCGGGGTCCGTCTCGGCAAACTCGGGGTCGACCCCGAATACCATCGGCACCGGGGAAGCCAGCGCGATTATCGGGCCATCAACGTAGGACTGGTGATTGCAGGTAACAATGAGCGGGCCAGGTTCATACAGAGCGCGCAGCGTCGACGGACGATATTCGACCTGCACCCTAGCGGCCTTCAGGAGTGCCCTGCACCACAACGGACGGCCCGGGGTCGCCGCGCTCTCCGCGGTGCCACCCTCAAACGAGTTTGGAGTCTGTGCCCCGGTCTGCGTTACCTTGCCCATTGCGCCTCCTGCGCATACACCCAACGCTGGCTCACCGCCAGCTTGTAAGAAAGGAGTCTTGATTATGCCCGACGATTACGATGTCTCCAGCGTCGACAGCCCGATGGGCCGCCTCAGTCTGCATCGCATGTACGAATTCGAGGCCTACACCCACACCGGCCGGATGCTGGTCAACGGACGCAATGCCGAACGCAATGAGGATGGCCGAATCGTCCGCCACGCGATCATCGGGCTGACGATGTTCGAGTCCAAGATGCGCGACGTCTGGGCTGACGTCAGTCGATCCAACCCCTTTGCTTTCTACTGGCTTCAGAAAGCCCGCGCCAGCCTGGAGGAAATCCACAACACCGTCGGTGACGCACTGGACCGGACAGAGGAACAGCTGAAGGACCAGGGGTTCGACCTCGAAAACTTCCCGCGCCCCGACCCGCACGAGACCTTTGAGCTCAAGATCAAGACCGGCATTGGCTGGGATGCGGCCGATCTGGTCCGGGATGTGGACCTTCTGGAATCGGCGATGCTGTTTCTGCGCTCCGCCGGCGAGATCTCGAACGATACCTTCCAGGTCGAGTACAAGCGGTTTCGCAAGCTGGCCCGAAAGGCGCTTCGTTCCTGTATGCGCTACCACCACTTCCCGGTGAACCTCGATGACTACCATGCCCAAACGGATACGACCAAAGAGGCCATCCAGCGCTTGGGTGACGTTCCAGCGCGGATCCTCGAGCTGGATCCATCGAGCGCCTGGTTCGGCCCTGTGATCGTCGACGAAGACGGCAAAGCCCTGCCCACCGAGTCCGCCGCCTAGAGGCCTATCTTCCGAATCAGATCCTCTCCCGAGAGGATCTGGATTCTGGATCTCCGCGCAATGCCGGCGGACTTTCCCCCGGTTCTACCCGAGTGAACGAACAACCCAGGCACCTGCTGCTGCTCGCACAGGTCCGCAAACGCCTGCACGTCCGCCGGATCGATGGCGCTGGAGTACCGCTTGGACTGGACGTTCCACCAGACTCCTTGCATCTGGATACGACCATCCACCCCGCCGTCGCCGCTGTAGCGCGCCGATCGCTCCACCCTGTAGCCCTTCTCCTCGAATATGGTCAGTACCAGCTCCTCAAAGACGTAGGGATCCACCTTGCGCAGATACTTGATCGCGGGCCCAGGTCCCGTTTTCTTCAGGATCTCCCGTATCTTGATCAGGACTCGCTGCGATCGCTCAATGCGCGGCCGGTTGGTATCGGTCTGCACCGCTATCGTGCGGGCGCCGGCTTCCGATTCCTGTGGCCGGAAGCGTGCGTGGCGGCGCCCCAGTAGACGCTCAAGCCAACCCGCTCCCGCAAATCGGGTCTGACGGGCCATTCGGTCCAGCCGGGATTCGAGCCGGTCCAGCGTTTCATCCAGCGTCGCATTGCCCTGTGTATTCGCCATACCCCTTCCTTGGTTGTTCTCATGTCCGCCAAGGCTACCGGCGGACCGACATACGTCAATTTCGCAAAAAAAAACCCGGAACCTTTCGGTTCCGGGCGTTGGGAGTGGTTAGTCCGAGTCGTAGAAATAATCGCGACGTGGATCAAAAACCTCTTTCTGAACTGGTGCCTTCTTTTTCTGCATCTCCGACTCGTCGATCTGCTCGCTGAGATGGTCGCAGTAATTCTCAAGGGAATTCACTGCCTTCGTGATGATGTGAAAAATTCCGGTCACATAGTTCCGCATGGCATAGCTCCTTCTATGGAAGGTGGACCATCCCGCATCCGCCCTCGGGCCTGATGGGGGTATGGATGAGGCTTTATTGCAGACCCCTGAACTGCCCTCTTATTCTCGAGGAGAGATTGCTCGGTCCCGGCTAACCCCGGAAATCCTATCTTCCGGATCAACGGATCACTGTCGATTTCTTCGTCGGCCGAAGTTTCTCCCCCTGAAACCTGGACTGCGTTTCGGGCGGCTGCTTCTCCAACCATGCCGGATTAGCGGCGATCAGACGGAACCCTCGGCTGCCCATGGCCGTCTCGAAATACTCGAGGGCAACCTTGAGCCCGGATCGGTAGGCCATTCCGGCTTCACGGGAAAGGATCACAGCAATCCCCTTGGGTACGGTCATTTTCAACATGAGCTACTCCACTCAATAGGCCCCTATAGGGCACCCGTTTTGGGGGGGGTGCCCCGGGGCGTTTGCTTTTCTGGCTGTGTGTTCGCTGGGAATTACTAACCGCTAGGCGGCCGGAACCACACAATGCACGAAGGTCGTCATGGCGATCTCCTGAAAGCACACCCCTTGCCGACCGGGGGGTGTGAGTGAGCGACACCCCTTTCGTTCGGCGGGTATGGATCCAGGTCGCCCCACTCAGTCACGCTAGGCGGGGCGCCGTGAGACGCGTTTCCGGGTTCAACCGGATCTTTACCGTTTCCAGTACACGGTGGGTTTCTACATCCTGAATGATGCCGACGCCGTTCGAGCTAAGGCCCTTGCAAACAGCCCGGCAACGCGACGAAGCGGCGCGGTAACGCTGCATCAGGTACTCCGATGCCTTGTCCCACGCTTCGGCTGCGGTCGTGGTGTCTTCCACGACCTTCACATCCAGTTCTCCATCTCGGGTGATCGTCACCTGATACATGGTCATTCTCCTCTCGTTGATTGGCTGATCAGGCTTGCAGCAGGCGTGTTACCGCCCGCAGCCGCCCTTGCTCGTCACGAATGGCTGTATGGCCTGTATCCGGGGCATAAACTCCCGCGCGGCCTGGGACCGCGGACAGCACATGCGCCGGCACAAGACAAGGGTGCTCATCGTCTGGAAGGCCCTCCACCCGAATGGGGTGGCGCTCAATCACGGGTACACCGTGCTTCCGTCCGACAACCCTGTCCTCGAGCTCTACATGGACTGTCACACCCGAAGGAGGAATAACTCGTTCAGCACCGTCTTCGGTGCGCAAAACGATTGCATGAGGGGTAAGGTTCAACATGGTGCTTTCTCCAGGTAGCGGCCCACATAGGCCGTCTCCTAACAGCCCGAAAGTGCCGCTGGAAAAAGCAGAATTCTTCCTGCTCCGGGCGCCATGCCCAGCAGGAAGCGACGCATCGGCATCAAGCGAACGCAATGCCGTTGCGTAGTGCCATCGCCCGTCGAAGACGTTGGCAGTAAAGGTGCGCCGGGGCGGCGCACTTTCCGGTCCAGAACTAAAGACCGAAGCCAGTCACCCTTGGCCGGGGAATTCTATTCATCGAGGCTATCGCCGCCCCCTCCGGTCGTTCAAGTGATGCGTTTAAATCGCTGGCTTCCCGTGCCCGCCAGCATCTCGAAAATCGATACCCACAACGGGATCGTGACCCGGTCGTTGATTGCTGGCTGCTGCACGAAATTCGGCATTGTGCTGATATCGAGGATCAGCGCGTGCCCATTCTCGCGGAACAGCGCATCCACCCCGAGCACCGCAAACGTGGTCGCCGATGAATTTTCGGCCAGCCCCGGGAATGCCTCCACTACGGCCGTAACCGCAGCCGACAGATCCTCCCAGTGAGAGTCCTTCAGCTGCGCTACCTCATGGAACACTTCCTGGACCAGCGGACCTGACGGGTCATGCGCATTGCGGTGATCCATCTGCGTGGCCGCATTGGTGCTCCCGACCTGGTACTGAGCCCCATGCATCAGCACATACCCCTCATCAAACAGGTAGGCCGCCCCGCCCCAGACCAGAACGAATGCACGCGTGAGAAACTTTCGCCCTCTGATGAGAAGTAGACTTTCCTCCGCCAGCTGCAAGAACTGCTGGGGATGCAGGCTCGCCCCCCGCAGGCTCGCCCCCCGCACGCAATGCGTACCCCGTCCCGCACTCCCAAACGATGGACGGACAAACCACACGGCGTCGCGAGCCCCCGGAAGCCCCATCGCGTCGCTGATCGAATCACAAGAGAGCGGGATGCGCTCCGCGTGCCCGGCCTCCTTCATTTTGCGCACGACGTTCTTCTTGTTCTCGGCTTCATTGGTGATGCTCGAAGGCATCGCCCGCACCACAAGCCCGAAGGCCTCCGCTTCAGAACTTTCCTCGCGCTGATTGTCCGGGCCGACACAGTATTCGACCATTACGTCGCCAGCTTCCGGGGGCAGCATCGGCGCCGCCCTCTCCAGCGCAGGCTGAAGGATGCTTTGCGCCCGATTGCTCGCCACTACCGGCCAGTGACCACCCTCGCCCTCGGGGACCTGGGCGCTGGCGTCCTCCACGTCATCGAACCAGGGTTGCCGTTCGTGCGCCGGGCGGGCGCGGAACCAGATGCTGGCCGCCCACTTTTCGCCGCTCTTCACCGGCATGCCGCCATGCAAACTGCGTGGATGTGGGCGACCCGGGTCAGCACCGACATTATTGAATATAGCGATCCTCCCCTTGCGGGGCGCGACTTCGACTCCGGCGTTTGGAAATGCCGTAGCACCCCCTTCCTCGACCTCATTGAGGTACAGCAATGCGGTAACCATTCGCTGTCCGCCCTGCCGTGTACACCTCAGTCCCCGCGGCGTATCCAGATCGTATGCATCGTAATGAGGTCGGTATTCCTGCTCGTGACCGTAGTGAATAACCTGAAGCGGCTCGGCGTATTCCAAGGGGAATCCGACCCGTTTTGCGACCCGCTCTCCGATGCGGCGCGCCAGCGGCTCTTCCTGATAGCGCAGCCAGCAGTTGGAGCCCGTCCGGCCCTGACTCACGCCGCTACTCCCATCGAGCGACACCAGCGCACGCTTCATGCGGCCCTGCGCCAGATGAATGAGCGCTTCACACTCCCCCGGCTCCAGAAACTCATCGAGATAGACCACCAGCGGGTCCTGCGATAGCGTCTCCATCCCGTCGTATCGTTCCGCCGGCATCCGGTTTCGTTCGACCCTCTCCGGCTCGGCTTCCTCGGCCACCACCGGGAGCGAGCTCGTTACGGCCTCCCGAACTGAATCGGGAATCTCGCCCTCAATGATCCTTACCTCGCCATTCACCATCCAACCAACACCGCCAATGGTGGTTTCAGGATCCTCTCTTAGCAGCGCAGCACGCGCCTCATGTGGTCCGGAAGCAAGAATCTTGTGAGGTGTAAAGTGACCAGTTGCGTGGTCGAGACGTGACAGGATGAACCAGTCCATTGGCGCTTCCCCTTCCTTGGGATCTCTTGTTTAGCACCACAAGGGTACCGGGCCGCCCCTCCTTCCTTCCAGTTCTTTGCCGAAAAACGGGTTTGACGGGGTGGTACTACGCCTTCAGACTTCTTGGATAGATCATGGATGATCGAGCCCAAACAAGGATGTATGGAGTGACCCCTTATCGCAAACTAACCGGGAATCCCGCGCCCTTAACGCACCGTTCTTGCCCACTGGGCGGCCGGACCGAGGCTTAGTGCTGTGCTCCTTTTTCCTCGTTCCTGGTATCCGTCGCCGATCGCGCCGGCAGCGCGCGAGTGGATGCTGCATGTGGCCAAGTGCTTCTTTGTTGCTCGACGGGACGGCGGAGCATCCGTTACTGAATACCCCTACCTGGTACTCCCCACTGGATACCATCTGCCCTCGTGTCGCATGGATAACCCGAACGAGTGGGTGCAGGAGCTGTTTGACGCGGTCCGCTTTCATGCGGGTTTGGCTCATTGGCCGGCTCGCGTCACTCCCGTCGATGGGAGGCATGAGAATTTCCCCACTCGGGCCCATTATCCTGGGCTTCACCCGCCGCCACGGACCTTCACGTACGACGCATCCATGGGGGCTGATGACCTGGTCACGCAATTCGCCAGCCACATGGCGGGTTGGTGGCTCGAGAGATATGGCCCCGACGCCCTCGCGCCTGACGCGACGACGTCGCGTCGGCTCCAAGAGTTGATTGCAGTCCTGATGGGGTTCGGCCTATTTGTAACCCGCGCCGCTTTGTTGCGGCCGCACTCCGAGTCCTCGCCACCCGGTCTTGGCCCAACGGAGGCCGTGTATGCACTGGCGCTTTTCTGCCAGGTGACAAGGACGCCTCTGCGTAGAGCTACGCCTCACCTGTCCCGCGACCTCCGCCTCGATCTTCGTGCTGCTTACCGGAGCCTTCGGACGTCTCAACATCTCCACAGTGCCTCCTTGCAGCCATGCTGGAAGCGAGGAGGTGAGGGATGAAGATGTTTACGTTCGCGGCCGTCATCGCATCGTTCGGGCTCGCGGCCTACATCACCTGGGGTGGTGTTGAGGGCGATGTCACCGCAGCCCTTGCTGCCGGTGGCGAGCTACACAGATGCGTCAGCGACCTGGAAGGCCATGGAGACGAAATCCGATCCTCCCTGGCTCGTCAGGACCTTAAACCTGAAGCGGAGGCCAACCTAAGCGCGATCAACAACGAGGACCTGGTCTTTGCGGCCTGCATCGCCCTGGTCGAAGACGCTCCTATTGAATCCGTTCTTTCCGAGGATCCACCCACTTCTGTGGAATGACCACCCATCGCTACCGGCCGCGAGGGCGCATCCAGGATTGGACCCGACAATGCCACCCACAACAAGCATCACCGACCTTCTCGATCGTTCCTTCAAAGGCTTTCGCCCCTACCAGCGCGAGGCCGTCGATTGCTACACCCGATGGGTGGTCTCCACGCGCGAACCCCTGCTGATTGTAATGCCCACCGGTGCTGGCAAGAGCTGGGTGATTGCCGGAATTTCCGCCGTCTTGAGGCAACTCGCGTATGAAAAAACGGGGTTACGAAAGAAGGTCTTGGTACTAGCCCCCAGTGCCGAGCTGGTCGGGCAGAATCACGCGAAGATGGAGGCCAGTGGTTTCAAGGCGAGCATCTTTTGCGCAGGTGCCGGTGACAAGTCTCATAGCGAGGACATCATCTACGCCACCCCCGAAACCGTGCGGGTAAACATCGAAGAACTCATGGAGTACGAATTCGCCGGTGTCCTGATCGACGAGGCACACAGGACATCCAACCAGATCATCGAGGCGATCGACACCATCCGCTCGCGCAACCCCAACGTTCGGGTCGCCGGGCTCACGGCGACCCCGTACCGGCTTACTGAGGGGTACATCTACCGGCAGGACAAGCACCTCGACCTCCCCCCGATGAGCGATGACCTCACGCTCGATCCGTACTTCTCCTACATGATCTACGAGGTCTCGGCGCACTACCTCATCGAACAGGGTTACATTCTGCCTCCGATCTTCGGCGATGTAACGGCGCAGTACGACACCACCAAGCTCGTCCGCAACCGTACCGCGAACTGGACCAACGAATCCTCGGACGAGGTCTTCGTTCACGGGAACGCGCGGGATCTGGCCCAGGAGATCGTCAAAGAGGTGAAGCAGAAAATTAGGGGCGGCCGGCACTCCGCGATCCTGTTCTGCCAGAACATTAAGCACGCCGAGATGGTATTGAGCCTCCTACCGCCCTCACAGTCGGGGATGATCTCGCACAAGACACCGCGCCGCGTTAGGCGGCAAATAATCGCTGACTTTCACCGCAAGAAGGCATTCAAGTATCTCGTCAATGTCAGCACCCTCACCACTGGGTTCGATGTGGCTGCCGTTGATGTCATCGCAATCCTGCGTGCCACTCACTCCGCCTCGCTGTTCCAGCAGATTCTTGGCCGCGGGCTAAGGCTCAGCCCGGAGACTGGAAAGGAAGACTGTCTAGTCCTCGATTACGCTAACAATCTCGGCCGCTTCTGCCCCCGCGGCGATCCATTCTCACCCGAGATTCGGGCGGCCCTGCCCAGCGACCGAGAGGGCTCGATGCGCATTGAGGTCGACTGTCCTGCCTGTGCCGGAACCAACTGGTTTCAGGCGGTGGACCTGCCAGGCACCGAGATCGACGCCCAGGGATACCTACGATCCATCGAAAACGGAATGCCTGTTCTCACGGCCCTCGGCGAACGGCTCGCGGGTCACATCGGCGTGCAGTGTACGAACTTCGTTGAGGGTCCCAACCAGCGTCTCGTTCGCTGCGAACATCGCTGGTCGAGCGTTGAGTGCCCGGCCTGCGGAACCCTCAACACCACCTACGACCAATGGTGCGTGAAGTGCGAAACGATTCTGGGGGCCGCCCTGGCGCGCATGCGCACCCGCGCACAGCACGGCGATACGACCTACGACGCCCGAATTGCTCGAGTGCGCGATATGACCGCGCGCATCCGACCCACGAAGAAGCAGCAAGAAGCCGTGGTACTAACCCTCGACATCCATGAACTGCCCAGGATTAAGGAAGGCGAAGACGGCAACCCTGAACTCGAGGAAACGTCGCCGCGCACCATCAACGTCTGGATGAGCCCCGAATGGAAACACCCGTCCGCCCAGCGTCAGTGGTCCACGTTCATCGAGCACTGTGTATTGGGCGGCCCCGTCCGCACTCCCTCAGATCTCACCAGGGACGGCATTGAACTCATCCTGCCGGAGGAGGTTGTATTCCGCGCGAAGCCCCCTTCAGATCCAAGCAAGACCGATGGACCCGTATTCTACGAACTGCTTCAGCTGCGCGACGAACCCACGCTCCAGATGGATCCGGCTTACGCCGCCACGAACCCGTAGAGCAGCACCCCCCAGGCCACGGTCGATGCCGTTGCCACCATCATCCACTTCGCTTGGAAAGTGCCTTTTCGTGTCTTGTGCCGGAAGCGCCGTTGCGCCCAAAAACCGCCGGGGAAACCGCCGGCGAAATCGACCGTCAGTAGCATTTGCTCCGGGATTCGGCTGAGGCTCTTGCCCCGCGCCCGCTCTCGAGCCAAACCTTTATCCCAGGCGTACAGCCCGATCGAGGCGAGATTTGCCGCCAGCACCCACATTGCGATCAACTCGATACTGCCATCCATTGCATCCACTCCCTTGGATATTCCACTTACACCCGTGACGGGATCATTGTAGAGGCGACGCACGACCATCCGCGGTTGAAAAACGACCCTTGACGTTAAAGCCCGTTCACTTCATCTTGAAGCCGTTGCCAAGGAACGGCGATTCAGGAATGGATTCCACATCACGGTCAGCTTTCAGTTTATAGCCTCCATCACCGTTGGTCTCCTCCACTGAAAAGCTGAGTTGGGCAGGGTCCCCGACTTCGCGGGTGGATCCACCCTGAGTATGTCGTTCCTGGCACCTTATATTCCCGGCCACCCTTCGAGCGAGGGGGTCTGAGCCGCGGTGGTGCCCCTTACCCCTGACACCGCCCCCCTGTCGTGCTCAGGCCCCTTCCCTCGAGGGGTGGCTTTCTTTCTTACGGCCGACTGCTGGTAGGGCGTTACCAGGCCCTCATCCTTCTGGATCTGCCCCAGTGCGAATTCGACCCACTCCTTTCTCAATGGAACGCCATCCGATGTTGTATCCAGGTTCATCATGTCCGGATGGGTCATCCAGTCATAGAACAATTCGGCAGCCGCTCGAATAGACCCCTCCTCCGCGATATAGAACCTCGCCGCCTCCGCCGTCTCAGGATCGCTTTCGATCTCACGGTAGATGGCATAAGCCAGGTCGATTCGACTTTCCATGGTGTCTCCCCGTTGTGCATGAAGCCAAGCCGAGGGTATCGACTTACCTCTGCACGTCGATTTCTATCGTCCGTCGGGCGCGAGCGGTGCTCTGTTACACTCTGCGCCCTCTTCCGTTTGTCTCGATCATTTTGTATCCGTGAAAGTGGCGCCTCGCGCTTCTCAGTGCCGAGATCTCCGGAAGCGTATTTGTCTTTGCACACCCACCACACATGAAGGTTTCTGAATGCACGACCAATCGCTCGACACGATGACGGCCGACGAACTCTACGAACTCGCCCGGGCACGTGAACAAGAACAGGCTCAGGCATCGCTTCAGGCCATTCGCAACGAACGCGCTTCTACCAAGAAAGCTCACCGCGCGGAGATGCGCGACATCAAGAAACGTCACCGTCGCGAACTCCGCGATCTGGAGCGTTCTCACGCATCCGACCTTGAGAGCATCGAAAAGCGATTGAGCGATTTGGAAGCGGTGCTTTCGGCGCGCGCGCCGAAAGCACCTCGCAGCCACCGGAAAAACCGTTCCGGGTCCGCAGGGAGCGCGGAAATTCTTGGTGTAATGGCTGCGGGAAGGGACTACTCCGCGGCCGACATCGAAACACTGCTCAAGGAGCAGGGGATGGAGCCGCCGCCCCAGACTAGCGCTGTCGTTTCATACTTGTCTTCGCGCGGAAAGGTCGAGCGGGTCCGGCGGGGCGTTTACCGGCTGATATAGCCGGGCCGTCGGGTGCGACGGGCGCACTCAGCGCCCGTCCACCTCACGTTCTGCGTCCTTGCGATGACCGTTGTGCATCTTCGGGGATGCGCCCCACATCACGTAGTCCTGCATCGCTTCGTGTTCACGGCGAGACTGCGCGGCGCGGATCTTCAGCTCGCGGTCGACACGCTTCATCTCTTCCTCGGTCGGTCCGATCCGATCACTCCACCCGGAAAGCGCATTTGCCATACGCTCCAGGCGGGCGGCGAATCGCTCCAGGCCGGTCAGTATTCGTTCGCTGATCGTCATCTCGTTATTCCTTGGGGGCGCTAGAAGCCCGCAGCGTTTCTGTATCGATGACCCTGTTGTACCACTCCGGCCCAATCCGTCAATTTCTCCAGCTCTTTCGACATCACGAGCACCTTTTTCGCACGGGTCAGCGCCACATACAGGAGGTAGATTTCCGGATCCTCGGGGATGGCGCAGCCTGGTCGGTCGATCCATCCCTCAGTGCGCGGCACCCGTTCCCCCTTCCCTGTCTGTTCGAGACGCTGTTGAATTGTCAGCGCCGGAAAGTCATCCCCCAACACAACGACAGGGAACTCAGCGCCTTTCGCCCGGTGTGCAGTGCTGACAATCCGGTCGGCACGCCACACATCCCGAACGGCAGCCTCCTGTAGCCGCTCGACCAGGTCGTAGAGCCGCTTACCGAAACGGCGCTGGATGCGAATCCGGGCCAACAGCTCGCGGTCTTGCACCGACTGGGCAAACTCCTCCAGAGCATCGACCGTCGCGAAGCGCTGCATCAACGGATCACGGATCTTTCGATGCCGGCCATCCGCCAGCAGCTGGACTTCCCTCAGCACCCACAGCTCATACGATTTGACGCCGCCCCACCACGCGACCCTCAATCCCGCCTCGTGGGCCTCCACTGCGCTCTGAAACACCCCAGCCCGCGTTCGGCTCAGGTGACAAGGGGGCGCCCCCGCATTCGAACCCTGATATTCCCATTGCCCCTGTGTCAGTACGGCCCCTCTGGGGCCCGCCCCGATAAGCAAGTGTTTCGGATCCAGGAAAACCCCGAGCAGGGTATTCGCAACCTCTGCAATCTCAGGGCCAAACCGGAACGACTGCGTCAGGCTGTACCGGCAGCCGCCGGGGACTCGGTTCATCACATCCACCGAACGCCGGAAGGCGTAGATCGACTGGTAGGTATCCCCGACCACCACCAGTGGCAACCCCTGGGAAACGAGCAGATCGAATACCGCCGCGTTCGTGTCCTGGGCCTCATCCAGAATGATGCAGTCAAAACGGCCGGTCAGATCCGGCTGCGATAATTGGTACAGCTTGAGATACCCATCGTGCGACATGGGAAGCGGGTTATTCAGCCAGCGCATTGCTTCCCAGAGGAAGCGGGCATCGCGGGCCACCTCCCCAGTTCCGACTCCAAACAGCGCAGCATGCTCGGGCGATACAAATCCCTCGTGCAGATCTTCATCTGGCGAGGCGCAGTACGCCGCCACCACGTCCAGACAGATCGCCGCGTAGGCTGCTCCCCGGCTCCTGCGGCCAGCGGCTTGCAAAGCGCGCTCCGCCTGATAAGGCTTCGGTGTTCCGAGCTTTTTCGGCGTGTTCGCATATGCCCGTCCGCAGGTATAGAAAGCCAATCCGTGCGTGGTCTTGCAGGTAGTATTGCTGGCCGGGAACCGCGTCTTGGCGTCCTCATTCACCGACTTATTGAACGCCAGGTTGAGGAAACGTCGCGATGGGTGCGCTCTCGCCCGCCATTCAAGCGTGGTGGTCTTGGCTGCCCCCGCGAAAGCCTCCACCGCCAACGACTCATGCGGGGAGCTCTCAATAATCTTCCGTTGTTCGGCGGTGGGCTTCACTGCTGGCTACCGGCCGCCTCTTCGTAGGCCTCGGGCCAATACGGGTGCGGCCCGAAGTTGTCGATGTACTCTGCATGCCCCTCGTTGACCAGATGCACGCCGAGGTCGAATCCTTCTCCCATCTCACCCCCATATAACGAGCAGATCGGGCGCCCCCAGTGGCCGATGTCCCAGCAGACAAAATTCACGGTGCGATCTGCCATCAGATCCTTCACATACTCCGAGGCTGCCTTCCCTTCGGGGGTGTTGCGTGACGGGTCCGGATGTACCGACTCGGGCGTATCGATATTCCCGATCCGCACCAGCATGCTCCGTTCACTATCTCGGAAGCGTTCATCCACGCGGAGATCGCGGTCGACCCGGCGCTGTTCGGCTTCCGCCTCCTGCCGGATCCGGTTATAGATCTCCGGGTCGATTCGTTCTACGCGCATGGTGTCGCCATCCGCGATCCACCCCACGACGGCCTGCCCTTGCGCTTCAAACGTCTCGCCTGCAATCACCGGCGCACCGGTCAGCACGATGGCCGCGATCATCATCCATTGGTGTTTCATTGCCCCTCCCGGGTATCTGCATCCATGCCCCCGAGGCTACCGGCTGCGGCGTGAGTGTCGATTTCTTCAGGCGGGCTTTCCCATCAGGGGGTCCGGCTCATCCGACAGATCGACGAAGCCTGCCCGGCGGTAGCTTGCGATGATGCGCTTCATCGCGTCCTCCTTGCTGCATTCTCGCTGGTTCAGGCACATGGCCTGATGCCATTCCGGCCCCCAGGGCGACGGGGCTGGACTATGCCGCTCTCCTCCCTCGAACTGAAGGGGGAATGGTCGTAGCACAGCCAGGCTGACGTTGCGCGCGGCCGTCCTGAACGCATCTTCTATGAGCTCGCCGCCGAAACCCCACCCCTCGTACTCAGGCAGAACTTCAACACGCTCGACGACCATTAGATCTCCTCGCTCCACCCTCTCTTGCGGGACGTACAGACATGCCGCCACATCGGGGCACACGCCGCCCCCCGCGTCAGCGTCCATGATCTTCCGCAGGTATCCCCAACTCGGCTCAACTTCCAGCATGCCCTCGAGATTGATTATCCAGTCGCACAGGATGTGCGCGTGGAGGCGCCCCACGATTCGGTTCTGCTCCAAGGGGTCCATTAGGCACCCGGCCAGCTCGAGCAGGTATGGGGCCGCCCTATCTCCTTCACTCTTCTCCAGGATCGGGTTCCATGCAGACAGCTCATAGCTCGTTGCCAGGACGGGTTTTCTTTCCATGTTCATCACGCTCCTTGTGTTAACGAGTTTTCACCCTATCTGCTTTCGCCTTGCTCCAGCAAGCCCTATCTCCATGTTTCGACTGAACTTTCTGGATCCAGTCGGCTTTTTCGATGGTTGCCTCGAGCACCCATTCTCTGTTTGAACGACCTGCTTTATGACGTGTAGCGTTGCCCATAACACTGAATTCGCAAAAGGAATTGCGCTATGCCTCAAAAGAAAGGACTCTTTCCACCGCTTCGGAATAACCCGTTGCTGATGAGTCCTGGTCGTCGGCGTGACGTACGGGAAATGCGGGCCCTCGCGAAACACCTCCTCACGGAGGAGGACGACCACTCAGCGATTCTCTCTAAGGTCGAGTCCATTCCGGAGCCCCTGTTCGCCGATTTCGCGTTGGCGGCCTTTGAGGTAACCGGCCACGCTGTTGAGCGCTTTGTGCAGTTCGACGACCTTGCTCCGCAGGGCGCTGTGCAGTTTGGCGTCCGACGCTTCCTGGTACGCGGTTTCCGCTCCCCGAGCCATCGCGATCGCGCGATGCACCTCAGCCGCTCACTGGACACGCTGGCGATGGAGTGCAAAGGCCGGAACCTAAGTGGGCTGTTTGTATCGCCCCATCTGGCCGTTACGCCTCAGCACCTAATGGAGGTGAGCAAGGCTCATTTCGGACGGAACTACACCATGTCGATGATGTGTGGCCCTGACCTGTCCGACCTGCTCTGCAAGCGCTGTGTGCGCGATCCGCTCCGGGGGTTCCTGCTGGTCTACGGGGAGGGTTTCTCGCCGGCGGTGACGCACCCCTATCACGCGTACTACCCGAAGCAGAATGACCCTTGGTGGTCGCCGGCGACAGACAAAACTCAGGTGCCTCATCCGCAGACAGTGTGCGAGACCCTTTCGACCGAAGGCGATGGAATCGAGGTCCATCATTCCTAGACGGACCTCCTAAAAGAAAAAGGGGGTTGCGGCCCCTCTTGGGCCTAATGGTACGGAACGCTACTCTCGTCCCGGTTGCGTTCGGACTTTCCTCGGTTGTACCCGGTTTCGGTCAATGTAAACTGGAGTTCTCTCTGAACACGTTCACTATGCCTGCGTACCCATCCGTTTTGTTCCAGTCGACGCATCGCGTCCCGAACCTTGATGATGTAGATCCCAGTTCGATTCGATATCTGCGAGCAGGTCAGCCATCCGCCATCGGATTCCAAGGTTTCCAGGATCTGGTGCGTGATGGTGGCGCCTCCACTGTGGTCCGATACATTGCCTCGAACCCATTGCGCCAGGTTACTCCAAGTTGTCATTGTCTCTATCCCTGAGCCCGACCAAACATACCGTCGCTGATCCGTGCGAACGGCCCGTGTTGTACCCTGATTAGACCTGTAGCTCTTTGCGCTTCCTCACACCGAGGCTCTCCTGCATCTGTTGCAGAGCATCCTTCGCCGTGGGCTTCTTGGAGCAAGTCTCCAGATCCAGTGTCCCGCTTGCGGCCGCTGCGTTGTTGGCTGCGGGCTGGGACTGCGCGGCTCGCGCCAGCCGCCGTGCCACATCCTCCAGTGTTGCCTCTCCGGGCAGCGCCATTTTGCGGAGGTGGTCTTCCGAGTAGCCGCTCAGTTTCCCCCGGGCCCGGGCATAGGCCGGCGCCCGGCGTGCGCCCGGATCGCGGTTTTTGAATCGAACCACATTCTTCGTGGCATCAAGAATCAGGTGGTACTCGGGCATTTCCTGCCGTTCCTGGATCTGCTTCAGCTCAAATCGAAGACGCCGCATCGGGTATTTCCCGCCGACACGGGCTGCCAGGTTCTCGAGGCCGATGGTCATTTCCTTCTGGTTGCCGCACATCTTCCGGGCAATCTCATAGATGCGCCTGTCAAGGGCTTTCTTCAGGCGGAAATAGTCGCGCGAGATCGTCAGCACATCGCGGCTCTGGATCGACTTGTAGAGCCACGGGGGGATGGTGAACTCAATCAGGCGTTCTGTTCCGCGGCCGTCGACCTTACCGGACAGCGTGTTCCCGTCCTTGATTAGTCCGAACCAATCGGTCTTCTCGATCGGATTGCCCGACTCGCCTCCGGTCTGGATGTTCGTTTCGACCCGGGTGCCATCCATGCGGCGGATGGCCTGTCGAAGTAGCGAGTAGCTCTTCCCGCCCGCTGGCCGATTGGTGGCCCGCATGAACTCGTGTGCCGAGAAGCGGATGTGTGGCCCGACGTTCGGGTGGCCGCTGTCCTCCCCGGCGACAATCTGTGAGATCGCGTATAACCACAGATCCTTATCGAAGATCGTCGCCATCCCGTAGTACGAGGGCGTCACGGTAACCTTGGTCCCCTTGTTCTCATAGAACCGGGGCTCGTGATCCCCCTTCTTCAGTGCGAAGAAGGGGTGTGGCATAGAAGGCATGTCCGATTTCGGCACGACCTTCGGAATATCCGCGACGAAGAAGTCGCTGGTCGGATAGCGTTCGGGTTCAAGACGTGATTCCGTCATCCGTGATCTCGCTTCGCTCCACCCTGAGCTGGGTTGTCTCAATGCGCAAAACCGTAGCGAGTCCCCTGCCCCGCCGCAATCCAGCGATCCCCCTGACCCCCTGTAAATCTCGTACCTGATGAACGGCCGCTTGCCACGATTGGCTCTGCAATGCGGGTTTCCGAGCTCCCCGTGTTCGCTCGGTCGATTTTTCTACCCGAGCGTCTTCGGATTCGTACCTGATGAACACCCCCTCGGTCGAAGCCCTATATCCCGCGTTGAAGCCTCGAAATCCCAACTAGGACCTGATGAACACCCGGTCTGGGCGTCCAATTTTGATCGAAATCCGATTCGTACCTGATGAACGGGTGTTAATTCGTACTTGATGAACGGGATCGGGACTTGATGAACAGGGATTCGTACCTGATGAACAACGACTCGTACCTGGTGAACGCCAATTCGTACCTGATGAACGGTAAAAGCCCACAGGGCGCACCACAGCAATCTGTCCGCGATCTCCTAACGGGTTTTAACGGTCTTTAACGATTTCTAACTGACGCTTCGCGTCGTTTTCCGTTACATCGAAAAATCGCTTCCCGACGTCGGGTGTGTGGGTTATCCGCAACGGGCCAGTCTCTGCCTTTGAAGAAATCGACAGCTCGACACCCTTTGCTAATCTGCACCCATCGGCGTTGCAGGACGGGGTGAATCACTACCGAAATGCACCACCCGGACCCTACGGTTGTTTCCGAGTGGAAACGTCGATACCCCGTACTCAAGTCGAAAAGGAGTTTTTATGAAAGGTGTCAACAAGGTCATTCTGCTGGGCAATCTGGGCGCTGATCCCGAAAAGCGCGAAACCCCGAACGGGGTCAGTGTTACCAACCTGCGTCTGGCGACCACGGAACAGTGGACCGACAAGAACAGCGGCGAGAAGCGCGAGAACACGGAATGGCATCGAATCGTGTTGTTCGGGCGCGTGGCGGATATTGCTGCGCAGTACCTCTCGAAGGGCTCTCAGGCCTACATCGAGGGCAAGCTCCAGACGCGAAAGTGGCAGGACCAGTCCGGCCATGACCGATATACCACCGAGATCGTTGCAAGCGATCTTCATCTTCTGGGCGGTCGTTCTGGTGGGTCCAGTTCCGGTGGCAGCGGTCAGTCGCAACCGGCGAACCAGCAACCGGCCTATGCCGGCGCGGCCGGAGGCCCGGTGTTTGACGATGATGTGCCGTTTGCCGCCGTGAACGGGATGGTCGTCTGACGGGCGTCCGTCAACACAGCCCTCGGAAGGCCCGCTTTGCGGGCCTTCCTTTTGTAGGGCGCTCTGAAGTGCGCCGGATTAGCTCGGCGCTCAAGGTCCTCACTCTTCGCGAAATTGCTCCATGAACCGCTGATGGCGTTCCTCGAACTGCTGGCGTCGCTCGTCCATCTGGGGCGGCGAGGTCCGCTCCACCGGTTGCGATCGGTCATCCCAGGTCAGGTGGGTGTGGAGCACAAATCCACCAACACCGAGCGCGAAGATGACGCTGATGGTCACAGTTAGGGCCTTCAGAGGGCCGTCGGCTGGCTGGAAGTCCTTATGGCGCCCGGCGCAATACGGACACAACGAATACTTCGGCTCCGGGGTCCACGTCCCCATCGTGATGATTGGCTTTCCAACCACGACGCGAGGCGTCATCTTGCGGTTGCAGTGGCGGCAGATTTCCCTTGGATCCTCGTTGGCCGGGCCTCGGGCATGGATCTGGATGCTGCGCGCAATGGGAGCCCCCTTACGGTCGAGACCCGGCTTAAAGGAAACCGAATCTCCACTGGAAGGTGTTGAGGTACCCTGCACATGCTTCGCCCCGAAGAACCGCTCCTTCCCCGCCGGATCAACGACGTAGCCGTACCCCTTCTCGTCGGAATACCACTTGATGGTTCCCTTCATCGGCCTTCTCCCTGTTCGCCATCGACTCTCGTCCGCTGATCCGTGAGTCGGTCAACCCAGCCCTGCAAGCGCTTCACATCGTCGGTGAGCTCGGCGGCGCGCTGCTGCGCGATACGGCCTTTCTCCACCTCCGCCTGAAGCGAATCGCGCTCTGCCTCCAATGATTTCACCCGACGCTGCGCGTCTTTCGCCTGCTCGGCCTCTGCCTCGAGTCGCGTCACGGTGTTTTCGAGTTTCGTGATCTGCACACCCCGCTGGGTGATCTGCTCATTGAGCATCCGACGCTCGCGGTCGAACTCAGCGCGGTCGGCCGAGCGGGCCTCGATGGCCTTCTCCGTTGAATGACGCGCGTTCGCGACTTCCTGGAGCCAATAACGCTCGGTGTCGTCGTAGCGCGATTCCCAAGCTTCAATCTGCCCCTTCAGTTCGTCGATGCGCTCTTGCAGGGCCTGCGTTTCCTGTTTCGCACGATCCTGCTCTCGTTCGACGCTCTCTTGCAGCCGGGCTTCCCACTTCTCGCGTTCTGCCTCATGGGACTCGCGTAGGTCCTGGATCTCCTTGCGGGCATTCTCTAGCGCGTGTGAGGCCGCCTTGCGCGCCTCATCCAGATCTTCAGTTCGTTGCTGGAGTTGCTCCAGTTCATTCTCGAGCCGCCGCGCTTCGCTCTGCGCGTCTTGGGCGAGTGCCTCTGCGACGGCCGCCCGCCCTTCAGATGCCTCCTGCTGTTGCTGAGTGCGCTCGCGCTCCTGATCGAAGACCTGACTGGCCGCCTGGAGGGCGGCATTCCAGATGGCCTCCATCGGGTCGACCAGCGCGTCCGGTACGCCCGCAGGCATCACGAAGCCCGTGGCGTCCAGAGATTCGCGCCACCGCTGGATGTGCTTGAGCGCCGTGGATTTAGATCCTCGCCCTACTCGCCGCACCACCGCACTGGCCGTCGGGTTTCGGCCCTCACGGAGGAGCTGCATCGCGGTCTCGACCGTTTCCTCGTAACTCAGGGGTTCCATGCGGAAAATCCTTTCTGGGGATGTACGGTGTACGGTGTACAGCCTACACCGTGGCGTACACGCTAGCTACGGGACTTGACCTAACCGGTATTGTGTCTACTCTATTGGGAAATGTTCTGCTTTCAGGCACTTTGGTGCGTGGAACATCGACCATAGAGGGCGCTTGTGACAGTTGTTTCTGGCGTTAAAACAAGGACTTCAATCCGTGAACGATTCACACCCAGAAATCCGTGAAACATCTCCAGCGGCAGCGCCGGTAGGGGCGACGGATGGCTACCTCCTCCCTTGGGGTCACCCCGAGGGTTGGCCCGCAATCCCCAATGGAGTGCGGGGCCGGTACCGCGCGCCGACTGAGGCATGCCTTCTCGAGGCCAACACGGACCGTGAGGCCGTGGCCGCATGGTTGGACCGCAAGGGATCGGCCTCCCCTTCCACGCTTGCCGCCTATCGGCGCGAGGTTTCTCGCCTGCTACTGTGGGCCGCCGAACTAAGGGGGAAGGCTCTAAGTGATCTGGGGACTCAGGACTACCGGGCCTACCAACGTTTCCTGGGCGACCCGCAACCGCGGGACCGCTGGGTAGCCGACGGAGGGCGCAAGTGGGCTCTGGGCGCTCCGGGGTGGCGCCCGTTCTATGGCGATCTGACCGCCCAGAGCCAGGAGTACGCCTTGCGCGTCATCCGGGACCTGCTGAGCTTTCTT
Organism: Thioalkalivibrio sp. K90mix; assembly: GCF_000025545.1. Lineage (NCBI taxonomy): Bacteria > Pseudomonadati > Pseudomonadota > Gammaproteobacteria > Chromatiales > Ectothiorhodospiraceae > Thioalkalivibrio > Thioalkalivibrio sp. K90mix. The sequence continues at coordinate 134,584 of NC_013930.1, read as the reverse complement.
GCTCAGGCCGGGTACCTGATTGGAAACCCTCTCGCACTCATCAACATCTGTGCGCACGCGCACAACGAGTCGGTTGCGGTCCAGCGCGCCCGGGCACCCCGACGGCGCGCGCTGGGTCGAAGGTTGTGGATCCGTCTTCAGTCTGCGGTGAATAACTGGCCGGAAAAGACGCCGCAGGCTCAATTTGAGAAGGCTCGGGCTCGCTGGATGCTGACACTGATGTACGCACTGGGGCCACGAATCAGCGACCTGCGGGGCTCGTTCGGGGACATCCACCGGGAAGCGGTAGGCGATCGCGACCTGTGGATCTGGTCCATCGCGGGCAAAGGCGGAAAGTTCGCCCAGCTCCCCCTCCCCTCCCCTGTCGTCGATGAGATGGTTCGGTTTCGAAAATCCATCGGGATTCCCGCGTTTCCCGTCGACGGGGAGACGACGCCGTTGGTGCCCCGCTCCACCGATACCAACCGCAATCGGCCGCTCACCCGTCAAGGGCTCGACCGTATTGTCCGGCAAACGCTGGACTCGGCCGCGCAGCAGGCATACGACGACGGCGATCCGGAGGCTGCCGAGCGCCTCAGCCGAGCGAGCGCGCACGCACTTCGGCACACGGCCGCCACCGACATACTCGAAAGCGGTGTCGATATGAGGGTCGCGGCTGACCTGATGCGGCATTCCGACATTCGCACGACCCAAGGCTACACCACACCCGAACTCTCACGCCTCATGGACGCACTTGATCAGCGCGATCTCGAATGGCGCGATCATTAGGTCAATCTGGTCAAAATTTGCCCTCATGAGAGCCGCTCTGACGGCTTTTCTCTTGGGTGGCCTTGCGCCGACCTTCCTTCTGGTTGTTCCCGCCGCGAGAGACTTGAGAGCGCGTCTATAGGGCGAGACCTTTTGGTTCGGCTTCTCAGCGGCGCTGTCTCTCTTGCCCGAGTGCCCCGCCACGCCAGACCTACGCGCCCCACTCTCTTGTTCCGCCGCGCCATCGCCGCACACACCCTCCGGGCGAGCGCACGGCTCCAGCGGGCGAGCGATAGTGCGCGTGCGCACACGCCGTCCTATAAGGCCCGGTCCCGGCGGAATATCGACAACGCTCGACGTCTCAGTAATCTAATCTGGCTCACACAAGGCGAGGACGTATGACCACGGGGAAGATAACGATGACCGCTGGCTCTACCCTGGCGGGTCGACTTGCCGGGTCCGCCGATTAGGGCGTAGGCCCCGAGCTCGACACCACATCAGGCGGTGCTTTCTGGCAGGCCTAGGCAGAATCGATTGGATGACTGAAAAATGAAGGCCAGCCCGAGGAAGACCTGGCGGCCTATTAGCTGGTCCCCCTGTACCATTTCACCGACTAGCCCGGTGACGTTGAAATCGTGCACGGGACGCTAGCAACCGCCGTCCCGGCGGCCGGCCCCGGGTTCGTTAAGGCGGAGCGCGCTCGCATTGCCAACAAGCAGACCGAAAGACTGGCCTACCAGTCAGAGAGCGCGCTAAGCAAACGAATCGCACCAGGAGTTCATCAAAAAGATCAGGGACTACGATCAGTAGTTAATTGGGCCAGCGGGCGGGCTTCGCGTAAAAATAAGGGGGGGGTGGGCTTATCATCCGCCCCCTTTCTGTTGTCACCCGGAGCCGCCCCCCTCATTCATTCTCGTACCCCGGACAGTGCGCGCAGGCACACCCGGGAGAACTGCCCGTTAAGGCGCATTGCGGCGGATCCCAACATGGGGGGATAGCGAACAAACGGGCGCCCCATATCCCATCGAATCGGCTAGAGGTAGAGAAGTGCGCACGCGCACTTTTCGGAATGGTAATCATTCGCACCTCATGCCTGGCGGGCCTGCCCCAATTAAATCCAGCCGGACCCCGAATTCACCGGGTATATGTCCAGAGCTCTGCACGACGTTGCGCGCAATGGTCTGTGTTGGCCCTGGTATTCCCTTCATGCAGCTTTCCTTTTGAGCCCGCTTTCGTCGGTCTCGTAGCCTTATGTGCGCACGCGAACCCCTTGGCGCGCAGAGTTCGGTCGGACGGCGTTCCAGTACAGGGGCTTTTGCGGCCTACATCAACCCGGAATGGTTCTCATTCAGCAAAGTGCGCGTGCGCACTTTTAGATCTACGACCGTCCATATTGGCACTGCACACGTCAATTCACGCCCCGAACCCGGCGTTGCCTTTCCCCCACTCAGGACTCAAGGCTCTTTCCAATCCCCGGCGAAGGCATGTGCGCATGCGCACATGATCCCCTTGGGTGGCCGCAGGACCGTGAAGGCACGAAGCCGCGATGCTTGCCGACGGTCCATCTAGGCACCTACGACCTCATTGACAAGGCATACACCCCTTCAACGGCGATAAGTGTGATCTGGCCCCAATACACAGAGTAGGGCGGTCCGGGCGTTGGCGGTTATCGGTGGCGATGGGCGCACGCGCATTGACCGGCGCCTTTTTACAGAGGCCGGCTTCCCACTCCGCCCTGGGTCGCGATCGTACGCGCCCGCCCGCGCCTCTGTGGACTGTCTCGGCTAAGCCCTCTCACGTTCCCGTAATGCGTCTCGTTTCGATCATTGTCCTGTGTACAGTCTTCGCACGACACCGCACGGCGGGCGTCCTCTCCGCCCTGGCGAGGCGGGACCGTCTGATTGTTCTACGAAAAAGGGTAGGGGGTGCTGAGTTACCGCGTCGCCATACCCCCGGGCGCACGCGCACAAAAAAGCCGCCATCGAGGGCGGCTTCAGTGGTTTGTGCTCACGACTATCGAGCCTTTTTACCAGGGCCCACCTGTCCGATTCGCCACAGTATCGCTGTCCGCAACACCGATGACGCGCTGAGATCGAGGACCAAGCGCGGTTCCTGTTGTAAGCCGTAGTACGAGCACTCGATCGCACAGGCGAGGGCATCTTCGATCACGATTGGCTCGAGCTTGAACCATTCTTTGACCGGCTCGATGACACGAATGCACTCGGAATCCACAACGACTCGGCGCCAGCCTGCCTCACCCCGCACACCACCCCAATACTCTTGGTCAGTGAACGCCCGAAAGGTGTTCTCCATCCAGCGGCTCTTTTCCTTCAGCCCGTACCCGCGCGTGGTCATATCGATTCGCATTCCCTGCTGCGCCATCTTGGGTACGTTGACGCTGATCTGAACTGCCTCTCGCGAAGCCTTGCGCCCGCCAAACACCTCACTGGCCGGGACATCCATCTTCGCCTTCATTATTCGCCCTCGCTTCGGACCGCATCGAGAAGGCGACTGACTGCTTCCCGTGCCGCCTTGGCATCCGACCAATCGACATTATCGACTCCCAAACGGGCTACCTCGTCGTTGCCCAGAGCTCGCACCGCCAACTCTTGCAGGTTTCTCAGATCGCCTTCATCCAACCGAATCGATACACGCTGCACCGTCTTCTTGGCTACCCCTCCGCTTGTTTTTTGCGACTCGATGCCCGTGGCCCCCGCTTTCTCCGCAGTTTGGTGCTCCCGGTTTGCCTCCTCGATCGAACGGAACGAATCCAGGGTCCCATCGTCAATGCGTGCGCGCACCTCCGAGGGAGCGGTCAGGGCTTCGACATAACGGTAGGCCGTGCGCCGGGGGAGATGCAGAAGTCGCATGAGATTCACGCCATTGAGAATCCAGTCAGGCTCCATCTTCTGCTTCGCCTGCACAATCCGATCAATTGCGTTGATCTGCTCCGCAATCGATAGATCTTCCCGCGCGATGTTCTCCATCAACGACGTAATTTCGCTCTTTAGGGCATCGGCCGGGTTCCCGGTGTCGACGCGACGGAGTAGGGCGCGGATATTCTTTCGCCCCAACAGAAGATGCGCGAGATACCTCCGCTCCCCTGCGATGAGCTCATAACCTCGGCCCTCGACAAATCGCACCGTTACCGGTGAAATCAGACGGTCGTTGTGGATTGATCGCGCGAGGAGCATTAGCGATTCCAGTGATGTGCGCACGCGCACATCACTCTGCGCCGCTATCGCTGAATCCAGCTGCTCGAGCACCTCGTCGTCCGCGGGCTCCCCGGGTCCTTTCCCTGCCTCGCGTCGAGCGCGGTCGGCCAGTTCCTGGATCCAAGTGGCATCCACAGGCAACTTGCGAGGATTCAGCTCGCTCGGGCGAATCCGATCCATCCGAATCGATTGAAGGTCTCCTTCGCCGATGTGCTCTGATTGCGCCAACTCGCGCGCAACCCCTTCGCCTACCGAGCGGGTTTCGCCGGCCGAAGTCGAAGACAGGGAGAATCGGCGCTTATTCTTCGCTGATCGTGACTCTGCCATCTCGGTTACCCCTCAAAGATCCGGTCGATGATCATTCCGCAGGCCTTCTCGATCTGGTCGCGCTCTTTTGGGTAGTCCTTTCTCAGGAAAACCGAGCGCGCTTTCGGCCACATGAGCTCCTTGTATCGGACCCAGTCGTCGATGCGTTCCGGTAGCATCAATGGTCCCAGGTCAGGGTCTTCCAGTAGCTGTTCGTAAACGGATCGATGCAGGATCGTGTTCTTCTTGAACTTGTTCACGAGGATGCCCACGAGGTCGAGCTGGTCCGATTCAGGCCGTTGAAGATTGGCATTGGTCCTCACAGTCAGCATGCCGCGGATCCCATCGATCGAAGGTGACTCCATCTCTGTCGGCATCAGCATGTGCGTGCTCGCATTCGCGGCCGCTTGCACGAGCGGCCCCCGGGAGGGACGTGTGTCCAACACAATCAGGTCATAGGTGCTCTGGATTTCGTCCAGCATCAGAAACTTTCGGAGCCAGTGGATGACCGTGTCATAGACCTCTTCCTTCTTCACGAACTCGATGTCCTGAAGATTTGCGCTATGCCCAGGCATGATCTCCAGGTTCTCGTGTTCTGTGGGGTAGGCCATGGCAAACCCGTATTTCCAAATATGGCTTGCATCTGATCTGCCCTCGATCGCTGACCAGTCCTCGTCATTGGGGTCATAGTCCGGGTGTACCGGCGGGGCATACTCGTTGGGATCATCTGCGTCCGGCGCCATATCGATAAAACGATGACTGAGGTTGGTTTGCGGATCGAGGTCGATCAGCAGCACCTTCATCCCTCGCTCGATGGCGGCGTATTCGGCAATGTGCTTGCTCAAGAACGTCTTTCCAACGCCCCCTTTCTGATTGCCCACGGTCAGCACTCGAGTCTGGCTATCTTTCTGCACCATGTGGTGCCTCCTTCTGTCGTCATGCCCGCCAGGTCCTTGGCGGGTCGTGATCCGCTCGTACAACGGGTTGCGAGCGCGCCCGTCTTCCGCTATACAGCGTGCATGATGCAAAAACTATCCGAGGCAGTTTCCCCGTGCAAGTCTTTTTTGCCCTAGCGGGCCACCGAAGATGCACCTACGGTGTTTCACCGTCTCGACGTGTGCTTACTGTGTAGGTAGTGTTTAATACACAAACAAGGATACATCTGTTTGCAAGACAAACAATGGCAGGATCTTCAATGACTTATGCCGTTCCAGGTCAACAGATTTGTGCAGCGGGTAACGGTTTTTGTGCGACCCGGTCACCATGCTTGTGCAGATCGGTCACAGTTTTTGTGTTGGCCGGTCACAGTTTTTGTGCGCGATGGAGTGCCGTCAGGGCTACTTTTGAGGGGGACGGTAAGTGATTGTTTGGGCCGCGATTTTTCTGGCTTCTGCGCTTCCTTTTCGATCTCTTCGACGGCGACCGGTCACAGTTTTTGAGCAGCCCGGTCACGGTTTTTGTGCATTTGTTTTCAGTAACTTAGATTACCCATGAGGGCTATCTAATGCGCCCGGATCGAAGTGACACGCAGGATCTTTCGATCCTGTACAAGCACACCGGTGTCATCCACGTCAGTGCGCCGCTTACTGGGCTCGAGCGGCGGATCTACAACGTCCTGCTGCGCCATGCCCAACCGCACCTTCGATCCCATGACCAGCATTCCATCAACCTTTCGCACCTTGCGCAGCGTCTGGAATATCGTTCGCGCAACCGCGCCCACCTGGTCCGTTCCATCGAGGCGCTTCACACAAAGCCGGTTAAGTTCAACATCCTGGGGAAGGACAAGAAGAACCAGGACCAGTGGGTCGCCATGCAGGGGTATCTCCTGGCCGAGATCGGGATCGGGCGCGATGACCCCGACATCTGCTACTACAGCTTCGGCCCCAACATGGCGCGGCTCCTGGCGGACCCCGCAATCTATACTCGCCTGTCGCTGGAGAGTCAGAATCGACTCAGCAATAAGCATGCAATCGCTCTCCATGAGTTCTATCTCGCCGCCTTACCGGCACATCTCCACTCGATCCGTCTGGATGTGGCGGTCGATACCTATTGTGAGCTCCTCTGTCTATCAAGCGCCTCGTACGGACAGTACAAGCACCTGCGGGCGCGGGTGCTAGAACCCGCGCACCGTGACATCTCCGAGAATGGCGACATCGAGGTCGAACAGGTGGACCAAACCCGCCGCCGTAACGCGGTGGTTTCTATCACGGTCCGAATCGCGCGCAAGGCCCGTGATCGCGTCCCACTCGGTTCGATTTCGCAGGAAGTCCTCGGCCCAGATGCCTCGGCCGAAGACCTTGTGGCGGCTTTAACCGACCGGGGTGTCCATGAGCGGGTGGCACAGGATCTGGTCGACAAGCATCCAACGAAGCAGGTAATCGGCAACCTGCGTTATTCCGACGAACAAGCGGCCCAGGGCGGCACGGATGGCCCGGGCTTTTACGTGTCCGCGATCCGCAAGGATTATGCGCGTACACAGGTGGGCGCAACACCTCCGCTGGTCACGCAGGATCGACAGAGCGGAGTAGAAGAAATGGATGAAACCCGTATCTTTGCGGCTCGCTATCTGGATTCCCTTACGCCTGCTCAGAGGAAACAGCTAATAGAGGGCTTTCTAGCCTCGCCGTATGGTGAGAGCCTGATGGAGGGGCAGGGAGGCCGCGCGCTAGACACCAATTCGGATGCATTTCGCCAGGTCCTCCTGCTTCACTTGGAGCACGAGCAGCCCTGGGCACGTCGTTAGAGACCAGACGTTGGACGCCCAGGGATCGTTGGGGACCCCTGGGTGTCTCCCACTTACGTTTCGGCGTCCCCGAAAATACTGTTGACCATCCGGATCCCACGCTTGTCGAGATCCCACCGCAGACCAGTCGAGTCAAACCCGCTATCCACACGCTGCACGGCTGGGATCTTTCGACGGTCCGCCCATTTTTTCCCGCTCGGCGTTGAAAGGAAGCACTCAACATTGGCGGCTTGGATCACATCCACGTAATTGACCGGCTCCGCAGGGTCTGGCGTGCGATCAAGGTCTCCATGCTCCTTGACGGCCCGGATCACGGACGAGGGGAAGTTCCACCGCCTCAAAACCGCCTCACCCACATCGGCGTGAGAGCGGTTCAAGGCTTCATCCACAGCTTCTGGATCCGAGTCCCAGTCGAACTCCCGCCCCATCACTCGCAGAAGCGGAATCTTCCCGATGTCGTGGACCAGGCCCGCCAGTAACGCCGTGTTCGGGTCCAGATGAGCGTGTTGACGCGCCAGTAGGTACGAGACCACCGCACATTCCCGACTGTGGTGCCAGATGTTGCTAATCCGGTCGCAGGCATGTGGCGACATGCCATCGCAGGAGAACACCTGCTGTAAACACATTGTCATTACTGTGTTCTGGGTGCGTTGTAGGCCGACGCGTGAGACGGCCTCCTCGATGGTTGTCACCCTCGGGAATGCCCGAAACGCCGCGCTGTTGGCCTGACGAACAACATGCGCCGCGATTGCTGGATCGCGTGCAATCACGGCCACGATTTCCGACAGCTCGGTTTTTTCATCCTGCGCGAGGAAAAGCACTTCGAGCGCGACATCCGGCATCGCCGGGATTTCAACGTCGCCTCGGTTAATGCCCTGGCATAGGGTACCCACAATTTCGTCGATGGCCATATCGGTCGCCTCCATGCTGATTGCTTGTGCGCTCCCCATCACGATTCCCCGGCCCCTTTCATTTCGATCACTTCGCCCACTGGGCGATAGCCATCGATCTTCTCTCCGTTGTCAAAGAGAATGGCCGGTGTCCCGCGGACACCCATTGCTTGTCCCAGTTCCATGTGCTGTTCGCGTGGCGTGCTACATCCCTCATTTTGCGGCTCAACACTGTCTCCAGCCTTGGCTCGATCCATTGCGGTGTTCTGATCCGAAGAGCACCAGATGGCGTCCATGATCTCGGGCGATTCCGCGCCAATCACAGGGAACATGGCATAGCGCACCTCGATCCCCGCGGCCTGGTATTTAGGGACCTCCTCGTGAAATTCCCGGCAGTAGGGGCAGTTCGGATCGGTGAATACGGTGATTCGGCCTTTGGGCTCACCCTCGGGCGCGTAGGTTGCCAATTCGTGCTGTTCAAGCTGCTCGAGCGCCCTCTTGCGTTCGCCCTGGAGCACTTGGTCGGTGAGGTTCTTCCCGGTCGCAATCTCCATGATTTGCCCCTGAATTAGGTGCTCACCCAGCTCATCGATGTAGAGGACGTTGTTGCCAAAGCGCGCTTCGTAAAACCCATCGATCGGGGCCGGCTGAACTGCATCCGGCTCCGCCTGCGGGACGGCCTGTTCGAGTGCTTGTTCTACGGAGTCGGGGAGGGTGGTTTCGCTTTCCGCCTGGGCCGCGCTCAGCACGATCACGGTGCCAACCACACCGGCGCCAATTGCGGAAATCGATGCGCCTACTCGGAATTTTTCCTTCGTTGTCATGCTCGAATCCTTTCTTTCTCTGCTGAATGGACGGGCGAGACTTGATGCCTCGCCCGTTGCGGGTTACTGATCTTCTTCGACCGGCGGCGGGACCGCCAATACGTTGCGAACCGATCCGTTGCGGATGATGGCGGAACCGGTGGTGGCGCGGCCGTTGTGTGGCACATCCGAGCCGGCAATCCGGTTGGCACCACCCTGGTCATTGAACAGCACCACGTCAGCGCCCTCGAAGAGCACTGTCGCGGCCACCACCGGACCGGATCGTTTGTTCGGCGTGTAAGAGGTGACCCCCTTGCCGCCGCGGGATTGTAACCGGAACTCGCTGGCCGGCGTCGCTTTACCGAGGCCTTTTTCGGAGACCACCATGAGGTGCGCCTTCTCCAGATCATCGGCGTGAATAATGTCGCCGGCCACGACACGGGCGTCCTCTGACAGGTTCATTGCGCGAACTCCCCGGCTGGTACGCCCAATCGCACGGGCTTCTTCCATACCGAAGCGGATTGCCTTTGCATTATCAGCCGCGACGATCACGCTCTCATTTGGCTCGTCCTTCGAGACACGGGCGCAGACAATTGAGTCACCCTCAACAAGTGATATTCCCTGAATCCCGCCTCGGCGCGTCGCATTGGAGTACGCGGACAATGGGGTTCGCTTGACGAGCCCCTGGGCGGTGAAGATGACGAGCGAATGGGTCACGCTCTCGAGGCCGTCCACCGTCAGCATGGCGACCACGTTCCCCTCGACGCCTTCAAACACGTTTCGGTAGTGCCGCCCCTTGTTGCCCAGCCCGGTATCAGGGATGTCGTAGGCCTTGATCGCATGGACCTGACCGCTATCGGTCAGGGCAATCAGGGTGTCGTGACTATGCCCTGCGTGAAACGTCGTAACCAGGTCATCCTCACCCACCGACATGATAGAGCGACCCTTCGTGCCCCGGTTCTGACGATTCATGTCCTTGGCGGCGATGCGCTTGAGGTATCCCTGCTGCGTTCCGATCAACATTACGTCTTCCTCGGGGATGAGATCGGCCGCGGAAACCTTCGAGAGCGAGGTGTCGATCTCGGTGCAGCGCTCATTCGCGTGCTGGTCGCACAGATCCAGAAGCTCCGTGCGCATGATCTCCACCTGGCGTTCACTGCGGGCCAGAATGTCCCGAAGATCTGCCACCTCGGCGGTCAGTCGGTCGTGCTCGTCCCGGATATCCTGGATCTGCAAGCCCGTGAGCTTCTGGAGCTTCATATCGAGGATGGCCTGAGCCTGCGTCACGTCGATCCCCAGCAGATCGATCAGTCCGCCTCGCGCTTCGTCGGCATCGGCGCTGGCACGAATTGTCGCAATCGTCTCGTCCAGACGGTCCAGCGCCATCAGTAGGCCTTCGAGGATATGCAGTCGATCCAGCGCCCGGTCGAGGTCGAACTGGGTGCGGCGCTGAATCACCTCGATACGATGTGCTCGGAAGTGTTCAAAGAGGTCGCGTACGCCAAGCTGCATAGGGGTTTGCCCCACCAGCGCCATGATGTTGTAGCGTACGCTGGTTTCCAGCTGGGTCATCGTTACCAGTTGGAACGCAATCGCCTCGGCCTCGAACTCCCGCTTGATCTCGAGCACGATGCGGATGCCTTTCTTGTTGGATTCATCCCGCAGATCGGCAACCCCTTCGATCTTCTTCTCACGCACCAGCTCGGCGATTTGTTCCACCAGCTTCGCCTTGTTCACCGCATACGGGATTTGGTCGATCACCAGACGTGATCCCCCGCGCGGGCGGTCTTCGACCGTCCATTGCGAGCGGAGCTTGACGGCGCCGCGGCCGGTATCGAGCGCCTGAATGTATCCGTCCAGGTCGTGCAGGATGCCCCCGGTCGGGAAGTCCGGGCCGGGCATGTGCTGCGCGATCTCGCGCGTGGTGATTTCGGGGTTGTCGAGCCATGCCAAGAAGGCGTCGGCGGTTTCCCGGAGATTGTGCGGCGGCACCGAGGTTGCCATACCGACCGCGATGCCCTCGGATCCGTTGACCAGCAGGTTGGGGTAGGTGAGGGGGAGAACCTCGGGTTCGCGCTCCGTGCCATCGAAGTTGTCGCGGAAGTCGACCGTGTTCTTCTGGATGTCGGCGAACAGACGCGTACCCAGCTTCGACAGGCGCATTTCGGTGTAGCGCATGGCCGCGGCATTGTCGCCGTCGATTGAGCCGAAGTTGCCCTGGCCGTCGATGAGCGGATGCCGCATCGCCCAGTGCTGCGCCATGCGCACGGCCGAATCGTAGCAGGCGGAGTCCCCGTGCGGGTGGTATTTGCCCAGCACATCCCCGACGACGCGCGCCGATTTCTTGTGCGCCACCATGTGTGTGATACCGAGCTGGTGCATCGAATATAGGATGCGGCGATGGACCGGCTTGAGGCCGTCCCGGGCATCTGGCAGGGCACGGTCCGTGATGACGGACATCGCATAGTCCGCGAAGGAGGACCGCATCACGTTCCCGATTTCCAGTTCCAGCGGCGCGTTCGACGCACCGGCTTCAGGGTCGATTACTTCAGTCATTCGGTCAGCTCCTTCTGCTCCGATCTTGCTTGTTTGTCTGGCGACCAGGTCTTGATTTCGTCCTCGGCTTCCCGGATGACGCCAAGGATTTTTCGCGGCGTTTTCGGGGCGTGCCCACAGGTGGAAGCCCGCCATGCGGGGCACTCGGGTTTGAGTGCGGCGCGCAGCTCGTCCCAATGTCGACCGAAGGCCGCCCAGTGCAGCGTGGTCGCCGCCAGCCGGCTCAGGCCTTTGCGCGTCTCCGGCACGATGCTTCCCAGTAGGAAGCACAGGCGGAGTTCCGCCGGATCGTGCGGGTGCAGTAGGGCGTTACCTGGGTCTACGCCCTCCGTGGGCTCCCCCGGGGCCCGCAACGTTGCCCACGCGATGGCCCTGCTTGGACGTCCGGTCTCGCCGGATCGATTCCACATCAGGGTGCGGTGGGCGGGCGACCCGTCGTAGTGGGTATAACGCAGGATCTCCCAGCGCCTTTGGAGTGCATCCTGGGGGCCACAAAACACCAGTGCCCCGTGACGGCTGGCGAGACGGTAGTCCAAGATCGAGTGCAGTACCGTGTACGTCCTGCATGACCTCCGGGATGGCGCTGGTGGGCACGCTTTCGCCGAATACAGCGATGCAGCCATCGTCGTAGCGTTCGACGCGATACTCGTCAGACATCGATGACCGCCTTTTCGGCGTACTCCTCGATGAATGCGCGCCGTGGCGGCACCTCCGCCCCCATCAGGACCTCGAATACCTCGTTGTCCCCCTCGCGTCCCTGCTCGGAATACTGGACCCGAGCGATGCGCCGGGTTTCCGGGTCCATCGCCGCTTCCCAGAGCTGCTCGGCATTCATTTCCCCGAGTCCCTTGAACCGCTGGACCTGCCATTTGTCCGGGTTCTTCTGCTGGGCCATAAAGGCCTCCAGTTCCCGGTCGTCCTTCAGGTAGGCTGACTGCTTGCCTTTTCGCACCCGATACAAGGGCGGGAGCGCGATGTAGACATAGCCGCTCTCGATCAGTTCAGGGGCGTTGGTATGGAAGTAGGTCAGGACCAGCGTGGCGATGTGGTGCCCGTCGGAGTCCGCGTCCGCGAGGATCACGATCCTGTGGTAGCGCAGTTTCTCGAGATCGAAGTGCGATTTCGGCCCACACCCCAGCGCAAGCATCAGGTTCTTCACTTCATCGGACTTCAGTACCTTCGCCGGGTCCGCGCGGTAGGTATTCAGGATCTTGCCCTTGAGCGGCAAAATGGCCTGGTACTCGCGCTCACGACCTGACTTCGCCGAACCGCCCGCCGAATCACCTTCCACGATGAACAGCTCCGACTTGGAAGGATCCTGCTCCTGGCAGTCCGCCAGCTTGCCGGGCAGGGCGGTCGCGGAGATCACCGACTTTCGGTTGACGACCATTTCGGCCGCTTTATCGGCCGCTTCGCGCGCTTTCTGTGCGAGCTTGGCTTTTTCGACGATGGCGCGCGCCATCTTCGGGTTTTCCTCGAAGGCATGATCGAGGGCTGCGCGGATGGCGCGCGACACAACGCCGGTCACGGGCCCATTTTTCAGCTTTTCCTTCGTCTGACCCTGGAACAAGGGGTCCGCCAGCCGTACTGCGACCGCGGCGATCAGGCCGGCCTGGATGTCGTCGCCTTTGAGTTCCTGATTGCCGCGCAGCAGGTTGTTGGCTTCTGCGTAGTTGTTGACCGCTTGGGTTACGGCCTTGCGCAGGCCGGTCATGTGGGTGCCGTCCGCGGTCGGGATGATGTTCGCGTATCCCGCCAGCACGGTCCGGTTTCGTTCGTGCCACCGTAGCGCCACCGCGACCTCGATTTCACCTTGGCCGTCGATATGTTCCGCGCTGTCGGCCTCGATGATTTCCGAGATGGCGTCCCCGCTATCAACCGACAGGTCCTCGATGATCTGCGAGAACGACTCAAACCGGAACACGGCCTGACGGGGCTCGTCGCCCCCCTCCGATGCCACCTCTTCGCGAATCGATAATTGCAGCCCGGGGACCAGGTACGCCGTCCGCTTCATGCGGTCGGCCATGAAGTCGAAGTCGATCTCCGCATCTTCGTCAAAGCGCGCAAGATCGGGCCAGAAGCGGATCAGCGTCCCGGTGTAGGACCCGGTGTACCGTTTGATCTCGGGATCACTCGGAGCGCCGCCTTCGGTGAAGGTCTGCTGATACCGCTGGCCGTCGCGCCGGATGTCCATATCGAAGCGAGTGGACATGGCGTTGGTGACTGCGGCCCCTACGCCGTGGAGCCCCCCGGACACTTTGTAAGCTGCGTTATCGAACTTGCCACCGGCATGGAGTGTGGTGACCAGCAGGGCCGCCGCATGCATCCCCTTCTCTCGATGCATGTCGATCGGGATGCCGCGCCCGTTGTCGTTCACCGAATAAGAGCCGTCCTGATGAAATACGACCTCGATCTCATCCCCATGCCCGGCGATGGCTTCATCCACGGCGTTATCGAGGATTTCATTGAGGAGGTGGCGCAGGCCGGATGAGTCGGTGCCCCCGATGTACATACCGGGTCGTTTGCGCACCGGTTCAAGGCCTTCGAGGACCTGTATCGATTCACTGGTGTACTGGCGGGCGGCTTCGGGGATAGCAGACATACTCGCTCCTTCGAGGCTGTCGTGGGTCATGGGGCCGAGACCACGATAAGTGCCGATCCTTCGGCCTGTTTTCCTGCGCCAGTATCCGCGCATTGGGCTGTGTGTCAAATATCGAAGTGACGCTCGCCTGCTCGATTTCTGCTTGAACGACCGGCGTCTTGCCCCCTATCGTCCCTCGGGAATAGTTTTATTCGCTACGCGCCGAGGATTGGGCGTACTGACCTCAAGGATGAGTCTGATCGGGGCTTCTCATAGTGGTACCGATCGCGTCCTTCGGATCGATCGGAACTCCCTCGAGATCGTAGATCGGAATAACAACGTTCCCAACGCTATCGGGAAGCTCACTCAACACCCGGACGGCGGCATTCATATTTCCTCTTCAAGCGCCTCCTCGCCTTCAATCTTTCGACTCCACGATGACCTGTCTTTCGATTTGGCGTTCCACCGGTATGACCGGGACTGGGAAGAGTTCTGGCGGCCAGAGCATGTGGTGCTTCCGGGTGGTGACCTGATTGCTGTCAAGGACAGTCGCGCGGTCTCCCGATACCGCCCCGACGACCCGGATCCGATTTGGATGAACGATGACGTGCCCCCTGATATCCACAGCATCCAATTACTCCGCGACGGTCGCGTCGTGCTGATCGAGGATGGGTCGTTTGCGCTGTGGGACGTTGACCTGGATTCCGGTGAGATCAGCAAGATATCGGGGGACTATCCGGCGCCACTCGTTTTCGAAGATGATAGCTCGTTCCGCTATCACTATCTCAGCGGGATGCTCGCCAAGACGCGACCTGACGGCTCCACCGTATGGCAATACGACACCAGTGATGATGGTTGCACGCTTCAGGCGGTTGCGCTGGCGCCGTCTGGATTGCTTGTCGGATGGCGCGATGCATCCAACGAGGTCACCTATATCTCGCTGATCGAGAACCCATCCTGACCAGGTGCCGCTCGCTCGTCGTTTCTGGCGCAGGTCTTTCTTCGCCAGGGTGCCTCCAGAATTCGACGCCACCTCTCGAGTATGGCTGGATGACAGGTGAAAGCTCGGCGCTGATGCCGTCGACGATGTATTCCAACACCGGTTTTCAGGAGGAAGACCAAACCATGTCCAAATACGTTGTCTATTTCGAACACCGGGGGCGCAAGCAGACCCGCGAGATGCTCGCGCCGACCTGCGCAGAGGCTGGGCACATTGTGCTGACAAAGAACCCAGGGGCCGAGGTCCTGGCAGTCGCGGAGCGGCAAGAGGAGGGCCTCCTGGTCGTGCGCGGAGCGGTTCCCGACTCGCTGATTGGGCCCGAGGACACGATTCTCAATCCGGATGCCTCGCCTGCCCCCAATCCAAGTGGGGCATCCGGATCCCGGTCTGGGTCTCGGGGCCTCTCAGAGGCTGCCGACTACCATCAGGCGCTGGCGCTTTTGCTGAAGTGGGTTGGTGGGGGCTACGTGGCCCTTATTCTTCTGGCCGGGGTCTTGCTGGCAATCCAAATGGGGGAGGCCGGCGGCGGTACATTTTTCTGGTTCGGCGGTATCAGCGTCTGGGCATTCGCGCCGCTCGGGTTCATTATGATGGGCCTCGGTGCGGTCATATCACTGCTGGACGCGCGGAACGATCCCGAGCGGGTACGACACTAAACCACAACAACGCCCACTCAAGGGCAACGGAACCGGCCCGTAGCCGGCACAGGAAGAAGATCATGCTGAAATCCCCGATGACCATTGCACTCGCCCATCCGGATCGCGTCCCGGACGGCTGGTACCCCTGGGCGTCCGCTCAGACCACGCAGCGGATGCGGCGTCACCTCGACGGCGGCGAGACGCTGCCGCCTACCGTAACGATCGTGCGCTCCCTTCCCGGGGCCGCAGCACACGCGGACCTGCTCGCGGTTTGCGGTGAGGCGCGCTGGCCCGTCGAGCCCGATGAGCTCGAGAGCGCGCTGGATCAGCTCGCCAATGACTCATCCGACCAGGAGGTCTCGCGAGCCGCGGCCATTCGCTACATCCGCTCGCTGGACCCCAACCATGGGCTCGCCCTTTGGGTTCCTTTGCCACTCCGGGAGGTGGATGTCCTGGAGCGTGGTCAGATGAGGATGTTCTCGGACGGTTATCGAGGACGCATTCGCTACGCACCGGAGCACCGGGGCTGGGTGGCCGAGACCGGGAGCGGCCGTGAGCTCCGCACGCTGAGTGGTGGTGCGTTCGAGACGTCGGAGGCGGCATTTGACCGTCTGGTCGAAACGCTGACGGGGAACTACGTTGCGGAAGCGCAGGCGTTGCAGCATGCGGCCGGCGGTGATCTGGGCTGGCTTCCGGAGCCACTGCCTTCCATCCAGGTGTCGGCCGTCGAACGGATCCGTGATGCCCGTCAGCTCCCCGAGACCCGCACGCTCGCCGAGGTGAAAGCCGGAACTATGCGGTGGGCCGAGCGGATTCTGATCGGGCCGAAGCCGGCGGTCGATATTACCGCTGGTCGGCTGACACTGCTGTGTCCGGACTGCAACGCCGAGCTGGCACTGGAACTGCCGGCCGCCCAGGGCGTGGT
Organism: Thioalkalivibrio sp. K90mix; assembly: GCF_000025545.1. Classification (NCBI taxonomy): domain Bacteria; kingdom Pseudomonadati; phylum Pseudomonadota; class Gammaproteobacteria; order Chromatiales; family Ectothiorhodospiraceae; genus Thioalkalivibrio; species Thioalkalivibrio sp. K90mix. The sequence goes on along the minus strand of NC_013930.1, from coordinate 118,180 downwards.
GCGCTGTGATTGCGGCGCGGAATGGGCACACCAAGAGATCGACGACGTCGCCTGGCTCGTTCGCACTGAAGGATCCCGCCCCGTTGGCCAGCTGTTGCGTCCGCTGGAGCGCGAGGCCTTCGTCGATCTGAACGTTCAGGCGTCCCGAGTCCTGAAGGAACACGAGGCCCGTAAAGGCGCCATGAAGGAGCAGCGGGGAAAAGAATTCGCTCAGGCCCTCGAGTTGTTTCGGGCCCATTCGCGAACCGCGGATCTCGTCGAGGAGAAGGGGCTTCGTCGCGGTGCCGAGATGGACCTGATCAACGGAGCTCGGGTTCGCTTTCACGGTCCGGTCCGGGTCGATCGCCATTCGGGCAAGGCTACGGCGCAGGTCTCCGTTGTGCAGGGTCCTGGCGCCAATCCGAACCGGCGGGTCTGGCTGACGCTTCTGGACTTTCTCTGATTGGGTGCGCCGTTCGGGGCGGATTTGAACGACCCCACCGGTGTGCGATATACGGGGGGGGGGACGTAGACACCCATGACGCAAGGATGCGTAGATGACTTTATCTCTGGACGAGATTCTCGACGACGAAGCCCCGTGCGATCCCCCCATGCCTTCCTGTCAGCCCCTAGCTCAACGGGTTGGACTGATCCGCTTCTTTCTTGGTTGCTACCACGACTGCTCGCATGCCGATGCAGACCAGGCCGCGCTTTCGATCGGGCTGATGCTCTCACCCGTATCCCATGAGTGCTCGGTGACTGTCTGCACGTTGTTCCAGTCGAACGGTCACGGCCGGGCCGATAGCCCGGACACCGTGGTGCCTCAGCGCCTCGTTGCCGCGACGATTGTTCCTGCGGTGCCGACCCAGGATGAAATCCAGGAAGAGGTTCTTCGCGCGGAGCGGGAGCTTCACTCCATCGGCTTCAAGAATGCCCGAAGCGAGGTGCATATTCTTCCGGCCGACTCCAGTCATCCGAATTACGCGCACGTTACTCCGGCTCGGATTGCGTCTCTCCCAGTGCCGGATATCGGAGTGGCCTCCCCCGCGAAGGTGTAACCGCCTTCGCATTTTGCCGCCGGTGTTGTGCCGGCGGCTTTTTTTTGCACGGGCCCGGTTTGCCGGAACGACATCCATACGGGCGTCGCCACGGAAATTGACGTCCTTCACTGCAAGGATAGAGTGGAACTCCCATCGGAATCGGCCCGAAGCCGAAAAGGAGAAGTGAAATGGCAAAGCGCAAGATCGAGGTCGGCTCGCAGCTGATCTACCACACCATCGTTTCCCAGGCCGGCAGCTTTGATAAGGCGCTGCTCGAGTTCGTGATGAATTCGGTCGACGCCCACGCGACGGAAATGACCATCGAGATGGACCGGCATGGCTTCCGTGTCGAGGACAACGGCAAGGGGATTCAGCGCATCCACGACGTGGAAACGTGCCTCGGCACGCTCGGCTTCGATCACGACGCGGACGCCGGAAGGACATTCGGCCGCTTCGGTGCTGGTCGTGCGCAAGCATGGGCCTTCGCGCCAACGTGTATGCGCACCGGCACCTACCAGATGGACGTGGATATCAAGCAGTGGGGGCTGGAGTACGAGCTTCTCGAGGACCGCGATCCGGTCGACGGATTTCAGGTCAGCGGCAGCTTCTACGATCCCATGACACTGGCTGACGTGGAGCGGACCGAGCGGTCACTGGCGGATATGGCTCTGTATGTCTCGCTTCCGATCACCTTCAATGGTCGGCGCCTGAATCGTCCGCCGGAGGACCAGAAGTGGACGCTTGAAACGGACGACGCCTGCATCCGGCTCGATCACAGCAGCACGCTGGACGTGTACAACCTCGGGGTGCTGGTCTGCCGGTACAACTCGCGGGACTTTGGCTCCGGTGGGGTGGTGCTGTCGAAGCGAGCCCTTGATGTGAATCTGGCGCGCAATGCCGTGCTGGAGTCGAAGTGCGAGGTCTGGAAGCGGATCAAGAAGGCGCTCAACGAGGCCGTCGGCCTCAAGCCGAAGAAGGCGATCCGATTGAACGATTTCGAACGCGAATACTTCCTGTCGCAGATTCTCTCGGGTGAGCGGACGATCGATGATCCGGAAATCGCGAAGCTGCGGCTGCTACAGGACATCACCGGCAAGCGTCACCGAATCGACCGGGTAACGAAGCTGAACGATATCACCTTCATCACGAGCCACGAGGACGAGCGCATGGCTGTTCGCGCGCATGAACGGGGCGATGTGTTTGTCCTGAGTCAGTCGATGCTGTCCATGCTGGGCCTGCGCTCGCCTTCGTGCGATACCGTCTGCGAGGCGTTCAACGCGCTGTGCCGCACCGAACACACGGATCACATGAAGGCATTTGGGATGGAGCCCTTCAGGGGCAAGGTCAACCCGTTTGACGACTACCGGGCGCTGTTCGAGTCCGGGCATGACCTGCTGGATCGCAAGAAGGACCTAACCAAGATCGAGCGGTGTGCCCTGAAAGCGATCGAGCGTCATGCCCGTTTCCTGCCGGCGCTGTTCAGTATGGTGACCGGGGAGTCCCGGGAGAAGCGGGACATCCATGTCGGCGTCAGCCAGACCGCCGAGGCATGGACGGACGGGCGGACGTACATCGCCATCGAGCGCGAGTTTCTCAAGGGGATGCGCAGGGGTTTCGGGGGTGTTCTGAAAATCGCCCATCTGCTGGCACACGAGTACGTGCATGACACTTCGGACAGCACGGGTCATGGTCACAGCCCGGAGTTTTTCGAGCAGTACCACGAGATCACGCAAAATCCGCGCTTCGGGGGTATCGCTCAGGATATTCTCGCCGCCTATCATTCCGAACTGAAACGTGCGGGCCTGAAACCGACCAAGGCGATGAATGACGCGCTGGAGTTCGATCAGTCCTGCATCGAACGATCCCACGAGGCCGCCTGATTCGGTGGCCCCATCTTTTCGCCAAGGAGGGCGTCCCCATGCCTGTTTCGCTTAACTCTTGTCACAACCACCCCTTTGATGATCGCCATCGATCGCCGGTCGTGAACAACGGCTACACGGAGGATGGCCGCCTCAAGACCGTCGAGTGGCCCGTGCAGTGGAGCCCGGCGCAGTGCGTCCACGGGGGGCACCCCGACACCGATCCGATGTGTGAGGGCTGTCGTTGGCGACCGCCGGTGGGGGCGACCCAGGAAGAAATCGACAAGCACGAGCAGGCCGTTATTCTGGCCCTCAATACCAACGGAACCGGCCCGAAGCCGGAAGGAAACGGATAATGGATAGCATCACCCTGCAAGCAAAGATTCGGTCGGCGGCGGATGCCGCGAGCATCGACTGGTTCCGCCGCCAGTGTGCGGACGCCACCGTGGCGATGCGCTTGTACTACAAGCCCGGCGAGATCGCGTTCTGGATCGGCCCCGAGCCCCTGAATGAGGACTGGGTCGAGGACATCCCGATCACCTCGAACATGACGCGCACCAAGGCCGCTCAGCGCATCGTGGAGCGCGCCCAGTCGCTTCCGATCCTGCGGGAGCGGGACCCGGCATGAACACTTCGCTGACACCCTTGTGCCCCTATTGCGGCGGATGGTCGGCGCGGGTCACCGGACGGGATCTGTACCCGCACCGTTCGGACCTGTTTGAGCGCTTATTTTACCGCTGCGAGCCGTGCGACGCCCACGTCGGCTGTCACCCGGGAACCGGGAAACCGCTGGGGCGTCTGGCCAATGCGGCCCTTCGCCGGGCGAAGTCCCAGGCGCACGCCGCGTTCGACCGGATCTGGCAAAACGGCGCCATGTCTCGCAGCCAGGCGTATGCGTGGCTGGCGCGGCAGATGGCCCTCCCCAAGTCGGAATGCCATATCGGTGATTTTGACGAGGGGCAGTGCGCGGCGGTCGTGGAGTTGTGCCGCCGACACCCCGAGCACAGGGAGGCCTCATGTCCGTCCTGAAGGCGCTGCTGATGGCGTTTGCCCAGCACACGGCTCGGTTGCTTACCTTCCGTCACAACGGTGATGGGCTTCCGCGAACCCGGGACGGGGTTTCGGTTGCCGCCTTCTTGGTCGCGGTCGCCACTGCGCTGGCGATGCTTCGCTGGGGCGTGGTGCAGGGCTCCGATCACTCCGCGGTCGAACTTGGGCGGGGCTTTGTCACGTTCGTTTTGATGGCCTATCTCGCGATGGCATTCGCCTACGGGGGTTGGCTGGGCTTCCCGTTGGTCGCTGTCTCCGGTTACGCCATCATCAGCAGTGCGATCGACACCGTGATGATGGCGATCATCCTTGTGGGTGGGTTCGCGGATCCATCCGCTGGCGCGGCCGAGTTGATCCTGTTGGCCGTCTTTGTGATTCGCGCGGCGCGCAGGGAGCGATCACGCCCACCTGTCGATCCGGAGAATACCCCATGATGCTCGCTCACTGGCAACACCCCAAACGGCCCTCCGTCGCCCGCGTCTACATTAACGGCATCCCGGGGCTGGGCCGCGAAACGATTGCCTACTTTGAGCGTGCGGGCTTCGGCGGAAGGGGCGTGACCCTGCTCGTGAACGAAGACAGGTTCTACGACGACGTTCTGGACGCGCTGGTCGAGGCAGGGATTCTCGATTCGGAAGCGGAAATGGCCTCGCTCACGCTCGATGCAGTGCTGGCCCGCCAGGGCCCGTCCGCCAGCCCGGTGGTGTCCGGGCGGCCGAAGACCGCGGTCGTACCCAGCGGCTCTGGCCCCGCGTATCGGGCGCAGGAGGTTGCGGCGCTGGACCCGCATTCAATCCCGGTACCCGACCCGGTGCTGATCCGTATTGACCACCGGGAGCCCCCGGCGCTGTTCGACGCGCTCGCGGATATACCCAATGTTCAGGTTGAACGCTGTGAACTTCCGATGGCGGATCTCGAGGTCAACGAACGCTTCGTGATCGAGCGCAAGTCCTGCCGGAGCGGGGCGGGTGGGCGATCCGATTTCGAGTCTTCGGTGATCGACGATTCGAAGCGGCTGTTCTTCCAGTCCGAGAAGATGCGACTGGCCGAGGATTGCGTGCCGGTCGTGATCCTTGAGGGGGAGCCTCACCTGTTCCAGCAATCCATGACGCCGGCACAGGTCGATGGCGCGATTTCGTTTTTGGTCACGGTCCAGCGGCTCAACGTGATCGTCACACACTCGGTGGAACACACCGCGTATCTGCTGGTAAAGCTCGCCACCCATGATCGTTCGGGGCTGGGGTATGTCCCGCCGCTGCGCGGCAAGAAGCCCAGCCACCCAAAGGACCAGCTTGCTTTCGTTCTGGAGGGGCTTCCCGGTATGAGTGGGTCACTCGCGAAGAGGTTGGCGGCGCACTACGACACCATCGGGCAGATCTGCAATGCAACGGATGCGGAATTGCTCTCAATCGAGGGTATCGGTCCGAAGCGCCTCGAGGGCATGCGGAAAGTGCTTGGATAGAAATCGACAGTTGCCCGGGCTTCGATACCTTTGCCGGGCTCACAACGAAAGGAGGCATTATGGATTTATCGCAATGGATTTTGTCGCTGGACCCTTGGCAATACTGGCTGATCGCGGCCCTCACCATCCTGGTCCTGGATCTTTTGATCTTCGGCGGCCTGATGTCGGGGGGCGGAGGCATCACCCTGATTCTGGCCGGAGGTGCGCTGGGCGCGATCATCCCAGCGGCTTTCGGTGCCAACATGGCGGCCCAGGTTCTCGGTGGGATCGGCGGCATGATCGCCATGGGGGGCTTTGTCTTCTGGGTCGGTCGGCGCTGGGTACGCGGGGATGACGGAAACCTGTCCGTTCAGGACATTCGCGCCAATCGCGAAGTGCTGCGGGTGATGGTCCGCGAAAGCCGCCTGGGTGTCACCATCCTCGGTGATTTCTACCCGGCGCGGACGGAGACCCAGGACTATGAACTGCGTGAAGGCGACCAGGTCCGCCTGATTCGTTTTGAGGGGATCACGGCTGTCGTGACCCCGGATATCCACGACCGCGCGTAAGCGCAAAGGAAGGAATAATGGAAGGATTCATCACATTCGTCGTGCTGGCTGTTCTGGTCGGCGCATTCCTCAGCATGGGGATCACGATGGTCCCGCAGCGGCGATCCATGGTGATCGAGCGTCTGGGCAAGTTTCACCGGGTGCTGACCCCCGGGTTGAACCTGATCATCCCATTCGTGGACCGTCCGCGGCCGATCACGATTCTTCAGTTCGCGGGTGAGCAGAAGATCGTGCGCACCGAGACGAAGATCGACATGCGCGAGATCCTCCTCGATTTCCCGAATCAGGCGGTGGTCACCAAGGACAACGTCGGGGTCACGATCGACGGGGTGATTTACTACCAGATCATGGACCCGCAGGCGGCCGTGTACGGTGCCGAGAACCTGGTGCTCGCAATCCAGACCCTTGCCCAGACCACGCTGCGCTCGGAGATCGGCAAGATGGAGCTGGACGACATCTTCGAGAACCGCGAGACCATCAACAAGCAGATGGAGGCGGTGATGGACGAGGCCGGCCAGAAATGGGGGCTCAAGGTGAACCGTGTGGAGCTCAAGGACATAAACATGCCTGATGAGATCGTGCAGGCTATGAACCAGCAGATGGTGGCCGAGCGAACCCGACGGGCCACCGTGCGCGAAGCCGAGGGCTACAAGGAGGCGGAAATCCGCCGTGCCGAAGGGGATCGCGACGCGGCGATCGCACGCGCCGAGGGCGACCGTCAGGAAGCCGTGCTGCGCGCCCAGGGTGAGAAGGACGCCATCGGGCTGATCGTGGGCAGCCTGGAAAACCACCCGGACGGACCGGCGGCGGGTGTGAACTACCTGATCGCCCAGCGCTATATCGGCATGTTGCCGGACCTTGCGAAGGACGGGGATCGCGTATTCGTGCCGATGGAGGGTACGGCTTTGCTGGGGTCGCTCGGCGGCATGCGGGATCTGTTCGGCCCCGGCGCCATGGGCGCGGTCGATGCCGGCACCACTGGCGGTACCGGCAACACCTGACGGATCGCACGTCGTTCATGCCCGCCCGGACCCCGGTCCCGGCGGGCTTTTTTGTGCCTGGGAGAAATGGACAACCCGCAGTCGTCGACTAAGGTAGTCGTGATGATTTCGGAGCCGGCCCGAAGCCGGCGACTTGATGCGGGGTTTACCCCGAAAGGGTGATTGACGATGGGTGGGAATGCCGTCCTCAGTACAACACGGCTAACGTCATCGGAACTGATGGTGCTGGCTTGCCGCGTTCAGCGTGCCCTTGATGCGGCTCTCCCCAGGGCTCACCGTTCCGAGCCGGTTCGGTTTCATGGCGGCAAGACGTCGCATGGCGACCTTGATGTTCTGCTCGCCTGCGACCACGCGACGTTCGAGAACGCGACGTTCGAGAACGCGCTCGGGGTGTCCCTGGGTGCGACCGAGATGGTGGTCAACCATTCCAAGCGGCTGGACGCAGACCCGAATCGCAAGGTCCTGAGTTACTCGGTGCCCACAGAGGCGGGTGCCTTTCAGGTGGATGTGGTTCAGGTGCCCGAGTCCGCTTTCGACTTTGCGCGTTGGTACTTCGCCTTCAATGACCTCGGCAATCTACTGGGTCGGGTGGCCCGCCGGATGGGCTTCAAACTGTCCGAATCAGGATTGCGGCTGGAAGTGGATGCCGCCGGCGAGCGCGTGGGCGAGGTGGTCGTGACGCGGGACTGGGAGCTTGCACTGTCGTTCCTCGGGTACGACTCGCAGCGGTACTGGAAAGGCGCGCAGGGCGGTTTCGACTCCCTGGAGTCCCTGTTCGATTTTGTCTCGAGTTCGCCGTACTTCGATCCTGGGGTTTTCTTGCCGGAAAACCGGCCGAATGCCGCTCGGCGGCGTGATGCAGCACGGCCGACCTATCAGGCGTTCCTCGCATGGATGGAGGGTCAAGGGCTTTGTTCGGCCTCATGGGGCAATCAGGACAAGGAACTGTTCCGGGCGAATGCCCTGGTTCGGGCGACGGACCGCTTCCCGCGCTTATCACGCGATGTGTGCGACCTACTGGATCACCATCGCCGCATGAAGGCGGTGCGGGCACGCTTCAACGGTCGGGTGGTGTCCGATGTGACGGGTCTTGAGGGCCCGGAGTTGGGCGCGTTTCTGCGAGAGCGCCAGGCCTTCTTTGGTAGCGAAGAGGCGCTTGCGGAATGGGTCGAGGGACTTACGGATGCGGAGCTGCGTTCGGCGGTTGCCGAACAAGCGTCCGAGTGGCACGGCCGCTCTCAATAGCCCCCACATATTGACCCGGGCGACACGATCCCGCAGCGGGTGCGGTGGTGTGTGGAACCGCACCGCCAGCATTCCCGTCACCGCGTCGCAGAGTTCAGCAAAGCCTTGTAGGCCTTGTGTCGCTGGCGATCATCCTCCCGCGTTTGAGCGTCGCGACTGGCCGGGGCAATGTGCTCCCAGACGCGGGTCTTGATCGCGGACTCCGTTCGCTCTGGAAAAGCTGCACGCAGCGCCGCAAGCCTTCCGGCCTCCCATTGCTGCTTGAGCGCTTCAATGTCTTCTTGAGTCCATTTCGGCGCTCCCTTCTGTGGCGTATGCGGGATACCGAAGTACCAGGCTCGCCATTTCACCGCCTGCCGTGTCTTGCCCAGCATTTTCGCCAATAGCTCCGGCCCCAGTGACGCATAACCCGCAATCATCATCGCGTCCGCTTCAGCGGACCATCGGTTCGACCTGCCTCTCGCCTCGAACGCCAGACCATTCTTTCGGGCCTTGCACTGAACGCTTTTGGCGGATCGATGTGGGGGTTTGGACCGTGCGCCGGCGACACCCTCGTGTCGGGTCGATCCTCTTGAGCGCTTAGATTTCCTCCGGAGTCCATTCCATGACTCTGCCTTGCTCTGGATCGCAGTCCCAGATGCTATCAGCGGCAGACGACTTCGGGGTCGGTTTCGCAGCGGCGGGGACTGGTTTCACGCGGCAGCAACCGAGGGCTCGTCCTTCGGGTGATACCACCCGAAAAACGACCTCATCCCGCTTTTCCCACGCCCGATAGACTTCCGGAAAGGCTCAGCCTCGGGCGGTGTTTATGCCGCGCCGCGTGCGCGTTCTGGCGGGGCTTGCAAGAAATCGACAGATCAAAACGTTTTGGCATTTTGGGGGTGTCAATTCCGACACAAGAACGTTTTGTTCCCCCACGGGAAAGGGAGTTCATCCATGAGTACAAGCACGATTCACACCCCTCGTTTGGCGCTGGTGGCGGCGTTGGCCGGCGCCGGCATTCTATTGTCTGGCTGCGGTGGCAGCGGTGGCGGCGGAGGTGGTGGCAATTCCAATGTCCGCGACAACCCCGACAGCGATGTGGTCATCGCCGGGCAGCTCGAGGCTCAAGGGCTCGTCCGTGATGGCGAGCGCATTGATGAGCAGGGCCAGGACGCCACCCTGGTGATTCTCGATGGCGGACTCGACACCTCCCATCAGGAATTCGACGGGATGGATCTTCACGAAGCCAGCGAGCTGAATCAGATCGCTTCGACGTCAGTGAGCGACAGTGGTACCAGCGAACCCGTCGAATACGCAGGCGCCTTCGACGACAACCACGGGACCGCCGTGACCAGTATCGCAGCGGGTCGGAACATTGGGGCCGCTCCGGAGGCCACCGTTCTGGCGTACCGCATGGGGCAATACTCCGATTCCTTTGCGGCCGCCCTCGATCTGGCCTCGGACGCGCTTCAGGCGGACGTGGATTCCGGCGACCGGCCTGCCAGTACGCGCCCCGTAATGAACTTCTCTGGTGTGACTACGGGAACCATGGCGGAGAACGCGCTGGAGGACTTCCATGCCGAGACCGGTGGCATGATGGTAATGTCGGCAGGAAACAACGGGGGAAGCAACCCCGAAGGACTGGCGCGCTTTGCTGGGGCCGACATCTTTAACGACTCGATGATCGTGGTGGGCGCCCTGAACTCGGCTGGCGACGATCTCGCGAGTTTCAGCAACAAGGCCGGTGATGCCTCCGACTACTATTTGATGGCGCCGGGCCAGAGCCTCCGTGAGATGCGTGAGGGCTTTGACGAAGGGATTGCCATTGCGGATGGCGAGAACGAGTATGCGGTCGGAAGTGGGACGTCTTTCGCAGCCCCGTTCGTGTCAGGGGTCGCGGCGCTGGTCTGGTCGCAGAACAATGCCGAACACCTGAGCGCTTCCGATGTGGCCGAGATCCTGTTCGAGACGGCCAGTACGGACGATCTTGAGGACTACGATCCGGATGTCCACGGCCACGGGGTTGTGGACGCGGAGGCGGCCCTGGCCCCGATCGGGGACATGGATTTGTCCTTCGCGGCGGCGAATGATGATGGGTCGCGCGATATGACGGCGACCGGCATGACGACCGGGGCTGCTTTCGGGGACGCCTTCGAGGCGGCCGGCGGATTGAGTTCCGTGGCGGCGTTTGACCAGTTCGGCCGGGATTTCCAGTTCGACTTGACCGGCGCTGTGCAGGGCCCCCGCCTGTCCTCCCTGGATCGGGCGATGATGCGCCCGCACGGCTTCCGTTCGACCGAATCTCTGGAGACGGATGGTTTCTCCTACACCGCCAGCTATATGGATGGGGGTTTGGAGTCGTTCCAGTCTGAGATGAACATCGGCAACGTGCGTCTAGGGGTCGCGTCCCGTGACTCGATGGAGCTAACCCCGAATGATGGCCCGCTGGATCTGGTCGGCGCCCATCGCCTGCTGTCGGCCCATACGGCCGATGCCTACCAGACCGAATGGTATGGCGCTCAGGGCGGGCACATGGGCTATGACGCGGGAGGTATAGACCTCTCGGTGCGCCACATGGTCAACCAGGGCAGCACGGACCGCTTCAGTATTGATCATGGTGATCCGCAGGGGAGCGCCTCGCGTACGCTGATTCGGGCCGGGTTTGAGCCGACGGACGACCTGAACGTAGGCGTCACCGCTGGCATGGTGCAGGACGATGAACGCCTGTTCGGCACGCAGGGCAGCGGCGGCTTCCAGATGGACGGCGGCAATGCCACCCAGACGGTTGGGATCGACATGGTGTATGCCATGAACGACCGCGTGGACCTGTTCGCACGCTACGAGCATGGCCGCACGAACACGATCCGCAACTCGAACAGCCTGGTCAGCCAGGTGGACGGACTGCAAACCTCTTCTGGCTCGGCGGGTTTCGTGGCCCGAGCGACGGATCAGGTTCGCGTCGGTGGCGTGATGGCGCAGCCGCTGCGGGTCGAGTCGGGCACGGCGGAACTATCGATCCCGGTGGGACGTGATCTGGGAGGCAACGTGGCGTTGGCCGAGGAATCGGTGGACCTGTCCCCGAGTGGCCGTCAGACTGACTACGAGTTGTTCTTCGATATTGAAGGGCAGGGCGATCACTCGACCCGCTTCAACGTCATGTATAGCACCGAGCCGGGGCATGTGGCCTCGAACCCCTCGGAGTGGGGCGCGATGGTCACGCACCAGCGCCAGTTCTGACACGGCCTACGGACATACCCTCCACGCCCGCCCGGTTCGCCGGGCGGGTTTTTTCCGGGGCACCGTGCATGAATGGACAGATCGGCTGTCTGCGCTAGGCTTTAGTTGAACCCGCATTGGATCCGCCACCTACGGCGGGCCGGAAAGGATTTCCATGGCAGACCAGCCGATCCCCAAGCCCCGCGACGGCCGCATGATGATCGGCGCTGCCCTGCTGGCGGGCGGTCTGTATGCGATCTGCGACGGGGCGACCCTGGCCGCCATTCTCGATTCTCTGGGCGATAATTGGACCGAGGAGCGGCTTCAGGAGATCACCGAGGAGATGGCGGCGGGGCTGTTGGAGGCGGGGTATAAGGCCGCTTAGAGGGCAGAGCGCCGCGCCCTAACCAAGAATTCGACAGGCCCGACCTTTACGATATTCTGACCCTGCAACACGACGATCCGCCCGCGTCTTTTCGGGCGGCGGATGCCCGGCCCGGAGCCGGAGGAGAGTCACCACATGCACAATCGCACGCTGAATTTTGCCCGCCAGGAGGGCTTCTCAACCACCACTTTAGGCGTCCTTAACCTTTCCGTATCGGACGAAAAACTGGGGGATGACGATATTCTCCGTCGCCTGATTGTCGCTATCACGGCCTGGGTGTCGGGTACGCCCGAAGGACGGGCTCTTTGGGAGTCTTCTTGTGAAGATCTCAATGTTGGCGACCTGGTACACCTCTCCGGATCCGAGATCGAAAGCCTCCAGCCTTTTCTCGCTCAGCAGGGCGTGTCATTTATCGATGCAGACGTCTACGATTCCGATGGCTCTTTCGGCTTCGATACGGTTTTGGTCGACATTGATGCGATCGTTGAAAGGAAGGGAATTCCTCGTGAGTAACCCCCAAATCAAGCGCCCCCGCGACGGTCGCATCGTCACCGCCAGCGAGATCCATTCGGTGACCTTCTGCCCCGAGTCCTATCGCCTCAAGCGCGCTGGGGCTCGCCTGGCGTCCCATGCAAAACACGATGCTCACCGCGGGACCGTCAAGCACGAAACCGTCAACCGCAAGGTGGCGGTGGCTCATTCGCGCGGCACCGGGAGCCGCTGTTACGTGGCAACCCATCTCTATGGGCTTCACGACCATCGCACCGAAGCGCTGCGGCAGTGGCGTGACCGTGTTCTTCTGACGCGGCTTTCCGGGCGTGTTTTCGTCCGCCTGTACTACGCCTTCTCGCCCGTCTTTGTCGCGCTGGCCCGCCGCATTCCAGCGCTCGACCGCTTCGCGCGGCGAGTCGTAGATCGCGTGGTCTCCCGCGTTCAGTGCAAACAAGGGGGTGCGTGATGCCGCGTGTACTCAACAAACACCGCGACTCCCGTTCGCCGGGGTCGGTGTATATCGGTCGTCCGAGCCGCTGGGGCAACCCGTTCGTGGTCGGTCGGGACGGCACCCGCGAGGAAGTGGTCGCGCGGTACCGCGAATGGCTTCTGGCACGGCCGGAAAAGATGGAGGCCGCCCGCCGCGAGCTTCGCGGGCGGGACCTGGTGTGCTTCTGCGCGCCCAAGGCCTGTCACGGGGACGTGCTGATCGAGATCGCCAACCCGGAGGTGCCGGATGAATGAAGGGATGATGGATCTGCTGGGGGTCGGCGTCGGCCTGGCCGTGGCGCTGTGGCTGCTGCGCGCCCTGTGGCGATGGCTGCGCGCGCCCCGGAACCTGCCCGTGATCGGCGGCGAGGCGTTGCTGTATCAGGACGAGGAGGGCGCTCCGTTCCTTTTGAACGAGGCGTGGGGTGTGGGCGCGCGCCCGGACCACATCGTCCGCGAGGGCCGCGACGTGATCGTGGTGGAGAACAAGGGGCGTGACAAGGGTCCATACGCGAGTGACTGGGCACAGGCCCGCTTCGGCGCCCTGGCCGCACGCGGGGCCGGGTTCCCGGTCAACAAGGTGCGTTGGGTCAACGGCAAGCGGCGCGTCACCCGGACGATCCCGAAGGATGACGCTGCCCTGTTCGAGACGATCCGCCCGCAGTATGAGCAGGTGGTGGCGCTGCGCAATGGTGAGCCGGTTCACTTCCGGCCCGAGGCGCGCAAGTGCCGATCCTGCTACCTGCGGGACTCCTGCAATCGCCGCGCCGCCTGAGCGGCCCCGAAAAACGGGGCGTGCCCTGCGCCCCGTAATCCCCTAGAATACGCCCGTTATTTCTGGATGCTTCCAAGGATGGAGTTGATGGCATCAAATCCCGCCTGTTTTCTCGAAACCGCCAGCCCTGCCGCGTGCCGGGCAAGCGACCCGCCCTCGAACCCACTGATGCGCTACTACGGCGCGAAGTGGCGTCTGGCGCCCTGGGTGCTCGAGCATTTCCCCCCGCACCGGATATACGTCGAGCCATTCGGCGGAGCGGCCGGGGTTTTACTCCAGAAGTCGCAGGCCGAGCTGGATGTCTATAACGACCTCGACGATGAGGTGGTGAACGTCTTTCGCGTGCTTCGGGATCCGGAGGAGGGTGATGCGTTGCGCCGGGCGTGCCACCTGACGCCGTACTCGCGCGCCGAGTTCGAGTGTTCATTCGAGACCGTGGACGATCCGGTGGAGCGGGCGCGTCGGACGCTGTTTCGGGCGTGGTCGTCGCATGGGTCCACCGGAGCCACCCGCACTGGGCGCTCCGGGTTTCGAGGCGACTCGGGTCATCCAGGGACCAACCCGGCGCACCAGTGGGCGCGGCTGGCCGAGGTGCTCCCGGCGTTCATCGAGCGCATGAAGGGCGTGCTGGTGGAGAACCGGGACGGGCTGGATGTGATGCGCCTGTACGACGCCCCGGACACGCTGCACTACCTCGACCCGCCATACCTTCCCGGCACCCTGCATTACGACGGGGGCCGCTACTACCGGCACAACCTGTCCGAGCCCGACCACGAGCGCCTGCTGGAGGTCGCCCGGTCCATGGAGGGTCGAGTGGTCATCAGCGGGTATCCGAACCCCCTGTATGACGCGCTTCTGAGTGACTGGACCCGTGTCACGCGCTCCGTCGCCGCCGCCGGGGCCTCGGGCTCTGATGCCCGTACCGAGTGCCTGTGGCTCAACCCGGCGGTCATCCGCTCCGGCCGCCAGCCCTCTCTCTTTGGCGCCAACCATCCGTGAAGAAATCGACAGATCGACGGGGTTCGGTAGCCTGTAGTGGATCGAAGGCGAACCGCTCGCGCCCACCCCGAGCGGCGGACCCGCGGCCCGAAGCTGCGAGGAGAAGCATCATGGCGAACACCACTGTGATCTACACCAAACTCAGCGAACAGCGCGGCCAGAAGCGGCTCTGGCTGGAAGGCCAGCGGTTGGCCCGCATGGGTATCGCTCCCGGCCAGAAGTACGCGCTGTCGGAGATGGACGGGGACTCGAAGGGGGTGACTCTCACCTTTACTGACGAAGGGCCCCGCAAGGTTTCCCGGCGCAAGCGCGGTGAGCGTGAGTACCCGGTCATCGACGTTGCCAACGACGACATCGCCCGTATCCTCGGCGACTCCGAGCGTGTCCGAGTCGTGGTTCGGGAAGGCCGTATCGATGTCACCCTGCATCACCACGAGGCGGCGACCCGACAGCGCCTGCGCACGCTGGGCGCGCGTATGGAGCAGGGGCTTCCGATCCGGATCGGCTCGCTGGCCCATGGTGGCGGCGTGCTCGATCACGCGATCCATGAAGGCCTCGAGGATGCCGGTGTCCCGGCGCACCTGACCTTCGCCAACGAGTACGACGGCGGCTACCTCGATGCCTCCCTCTCGAACAACCCGATCTGGTCGGCGGACAGCATTGCCATCGAGGGCCCGATGCAGGACATCGAGTGGCGCAAGCTGCCCGCGATCGATCTGCTGGTGGCGGGGCTCCCGTGCACCGGCGCCTCGAAGTCTGGGCGCTCCAAGAACCACCTGAGCGCCGCCGAGGAGCACGAAACCGCCGGGGCGCTGTTCGTGGCCTTCCTCGCCGCCATCCAGACTCTCACGCCTTCCATGATCGTGCTGGAGAACGTGCCCGAGTACGGGAAGACGGTGAGCATGACCGTCATCCGCTCGGTGCTCGCCAGCCTCGATTACGCACTCCATGAAACCGTCATCGATGGCTGGGAAATGGGGTCGCTGGAGAAGCGCAAGCGGTTCTGTCTGGTCGCCACCAACGAGGACCTGCCGTTCGACTTTGCCGGGCTGCGCCCGATCCGCCAGCGGGAAGCGCAGGTCGCAGACATTCTGGATCCGATCGCGCTGGATGATCCGATGTGGAAATCCTACGACTATCTGGCGGCCAAGGAGGTGAAGGACAAGGCGGCCGGAAAGGGCTTCCGGACGCAGGTTCAGGATGGCTCGCAGGATGGCTATGGGACGCTCGGCCGCGGTTACGCGAAGGTTCGATCCACTGAACTGCGGATCCAGCACCCGACCGATCCGGCCCTGAGTCGCATCCTCACGCCGGCCGAACACGCCCGGGGCAAGACCATCCCGGAATCGCTGGTCGCCGGCCTGAGTGCCACCCGCGCTCACGAGATCCTCGGGCAGTCCGTGGTTCACACTGCCTTCGCGGCCGTGGGCCGGCATCTGGGGCAGGCGCTGCGGTCGATGGCCCGCCAGCCTGAGCGTCCGGTTCTGGCGCAGGCGGCGTAACGATATCCTCCGGGTGGGCCTTGGGTGGCACACCCGGCAATTTTTCACGTGAGCAAGGGGCTCCGTATGAACAGCACCGACGATTTCTTTGAGCAGGGCGACCGCGATTCAGGGTCGAGCCAATCGATTCCGCTTCCGGAGCGACTTCGGAACGAGCTTGCAAAGCGGAATTGGCGACAATCCGATCTGGCGAGGGCCTGCGGGATGGGCCGGGATGCCATCTCGACCTACATGAAGGGGCGGTCTCATCCCTCCCCCGAAAACGCAAAGAAAATGGCGCGGGTGCTCGGCTGTTCGGTATCGGATCTGCTCCCCGGGTTCGTGGGTGGTGTGAACGATACTGGTAGGGATGGGGCCGCACCTGCCCTTGAGATCCGCCAGTCGAGTTCGGACCCGAGCCGGATGTGGGTGCAGGTCAACCAAGCGGTCACCCCCGCGCAGGCCATGGCAATCATGGAGATTCTCCAGAACAAGGGCGGGTGAGCGGCCTCGGCACGGCGGCGCCAGGGGCTCCCCGCGCCACTATGTGTGAAGGGTCGCACGACAGCAGGACGTCGGGATTGACGCGCATTGACGCGGTAAGGAATTTTCCTTACGATGAAGGTGCAGGTATCGACAACAGGAGCCGGCCATGACCAGTATCCACGAGGAAGCGACACTCACCTCCAAGGGGCAGATCACCTTGCCCAAGTCTATCCGGCAAGTTCTGGGCGTTGCGGCTCAAGGCAAAGTCGCCTTTGATCTACGGGGTGGCGAAGTGATCGTCACCCGTGCTGAGGGCGAGCACCATGACCCGGCGATTGGCGCTTTCCTGGATCTTCTGGAGGCGGACATCCGCAAAGGCCGAAACGTCGGCTCTCTTCCGGCGGGGCTCGCCGATGCCATGCTCGCTCACGCGAATCATGCCGAAGATGTTGATGAGGGCATCGAGGGAGAAGTGTCGCTTTGATGCAGCGCCACGGATGGGCGTTGCTGTTCCATGAGTGCATGGTAGGGCAGCTTCAAAAGCTGTACGAGGCGGTTCAACGGGCGGAGCGTAATGACCCGGAGGGCTTCGATCGCAACGCCAACGTCAAGCTGTTTCGGGCGCTCAGCCAGTTGATTCTTGAGACGATACCGGCCAACCCCGCACGAGACGAATATCGCCAGGGAAACACCCTGGGTACTGCTTATCGTCACTGGCGCCGCGCCAAGGTCGGACGCCGATTCCGCCTATTCTTTCGCTACGACTCCAGATCAAGAACCATCGTGTTCGCGTGGCTCAATGACGAGAAGACGCTCCGATCCGCAGGGAGCAAATCCGACCCCTACGCCATGTTCGGGAAGATGCTCGAACGGGGGAATCCGCCAGATGACTGGGGGCAGCTCGTTGCCACGAGCCAGCCTGATTGGCGCGTGCGTAGCGAGGATTGATTGGCATATCCATCCACGCTCACCAACGAGGCACGAGAAGCCGTTGGCTTTAGCCGTGGGGCGAGCGTCAAACCATTCTGGCGTGGTACACACCCACAATCTTGGCCATTGACCACTGAGGCGTCCGGGGCTCCCAGAGCCATCCACCGCCACAGACGTGGGCTGTGCAAACCGCATCCGATGTATCGGCCACGAGCGCGCGCACCCGGGCCTCACCGGACTCCTTGGAGTAGAGCAGCACATCCGTGCCCGGTACCGGCGGCTTGATTCGGTCCAGCAGAAGTACCTCTCCATCGCGATACCTTGGATCGAGTTCCACCCCCGCCACCTTCAGTGCCCAGTATTCGGGCGCGATGGGGCCACCCGTGTCCAGGTGCCCCGTCGGTTCGGTCGCGACGCCTGCGGTGCTCCCGTAGACCGCGGCTTGGCCGTGGGCCTGAGTGTGCTCCCCTGAAACGGAAATCCCCATAAGCCATTGGGTGGATACACCAAGTGCGCCTGCGACACGACACAGGTTCTCGATGGTGATATGCCCGTCCTGAACCCACCCAGTCACAGAGGCGGGGGATACCCCGACGGCCTGGGCGAGCCATCGCTTGCTTCGGCCGACCTGCGCGAGTCTCTGCTGTATCTGTACCCCGAGTGCCTTCTTGATTTCGGTTTCCACGCGTTTTCTCGATCTGGAATGGAGGTGGATCTTACGGTACGCGGCGGCTTGGGCTTGTCAAAAAATATTCCGCGCGCTGCTCTTTGGGATAAAGGACCCTCCTGTCGCCATCGTTGCGCGAGATGGGGGTTGCTGTTTCCATTCGGCCGCGCGAGTGATTGGAAGAACTCGACAACTGATCCAGCCCTGCGGGAGTATCGGGATCTGGTCAAGATTGGATACACGGAGGGCGAGGTGGCGGATCGCATTGCCAACGCCGAGAACGACCCGGCCTTCCTGGAAGGGCCGGTTGAAGTCGTGGAGTCCTTTGCCTGCTACAACCTCGACCCCCGGAAGTTCGAAGGGCTGGTGCACGGCTTTCTTGCGGATCGGCGCCTGGCGATCGCCTTGCAGAGCCGAAAGGGCAAAGTCTTTCACCCGCGCGAATGGTTCGCGGTAGCCCCTGAATCCGCCATCCAGGTCGTCGAGGCGATCGTGAATGGCACCATCACGAAATACCGCCTCGACAAGATTTCGGGGCGGGTGGTACTGAAATCAGGCGAAGGGCCCGACACACAATAGATCCCTCTATCCCAACTCCAAGGATCCGGTTAATCTATGCAATACGATAGGCAAGGCATTGACACGATCAAGTCGATCTTGTGGTCATTCGTTCGTCTGGCCGACAGAGGCTATCACCTCACAGCTATTGGCGAAGTCATGGACTTTTTTGAGTATTCGGACCCCGACGATTCCGAGATTGACATAGAGGCTCAGATTAACATTTCCGGTCGCATCTCTCGCTCCATCAGAATCGAGGCCGAGATTTATATTAACCCGGAAGACGGGATCGTCTTCTTAGCGCGCTCCGCTAAGGATACCGGCGACGAAATTCGACATGAGGAATCCCAATTCTTCACGATTGCGGACTTGTATGAATTGGTTGATTTAACCCCTTCCGATATTGAGGAATGGGTAATTATCGTCAACCGAATCCTTGGTTTAGGAAATCCCAGGTTGGATACTTCGGAAGAGGTCTGTCACAGAAACTCATGATCACCATCCAAAACCAAGGCCAGGCCCTCGTTTCCACCAACTATTGGGACAGCGAGCCCGCCCAGTCGGGTTTCTGCTACCTGTCCTGGAACGCCGGTGCCGGGCGCCTGCTGGTCCCCGACAGCCAGAAGCCGATCATCCGCGAGATGAAGGGCGCCAAGATGGTGATCGTTTCCCGCGGCCCATGGGAGCCGTTCGAGGGCGGCGAGGCGAAGGATGCGCTTGAGTTGTTATGGGAGGACGACTCGGAGGCGCCGTTCTCTTTGCACATCGCCATCGAGCAGTCCGACCGCCAGCTCCCGGAGAATAACCAGGGTGGCGGTTTCGTCATCACCGCCTGGACGCGTGGCGGGCTGAAGGGGCGGTGGCCCGGTCGGTATCGGGAGGTGGAGGCCATCCCGCATCTCCAGCCCTGGAAGGCCCACTAATTCGATCAAGGAGGCGGGTATCAAGATCACTGACAAGAAAACCCCGTTTCTGGGCGTCAGCCGCGTCGATAACGGCTATGTCGTGTTTTCGTGGGACGGCGAAGGGGGGCGCCACCTCAACGGTCGGATCAATGGGGTGGGGCCCGAGTCGTTGCGCCAGGCGCTTCGTATGCGAAACGATCTCTATGCGGCGCACCCCTTCGCATCAAAAGCGATGGTTATTATGCAGCCCAACATGGACGATGCACGCGCTCGAACGAACACGGGGCATGCGCGCATTTCAGAGATCCATCACCGGGGGCGCTGGCTGTTCCGTGTTCAACACCTGGATGTTGGTACCGGGCGTCGAATGGCGCGGGCGTTCTCCTATAACACGACAGCCCGCCCGGTCAGTCGGGAAGAGGCCTTGCGGGAGGCGCTACGGTTTCGCGAGGACAATGCGGAGGCCGTCGCTCCGATCATTTTGGAGTACAACGCCCGGGTCCAGGAGGCCTTCGAGGAGTTGGCCGAATTGGAGGTCGCCGACCTCACGCCCCGATTGCACACCCTTCAGGGATTCTCTTTGAAGCGCTGGATGGAGTCTCGGGAAGCCGCCTGGGCGGTATCAGGAGGCGGATGCGTTCCCGTTTTCTCAACCGTGCATGAACCCGTTCCCCCCACGTTGTGAGCCTTCGATACCACGATCCGCGCGCCTTCCTCGGGCTCCCTCGATCGCGTAGCGACGGACTGGAGGGCTTTCTTCCCGGTGACCCGATTGCACTGTATTCCGACGGGACCGTTTCCCCGGACCTTACCCAGGTCGCCGCGGCGCTTATTGTCGCGGAGGGGCGTGTCCGCCAGTCCTTCTATTCGACCCGTACGATCCAAGTCGGCGCGCTAGCCGGTTCCGAAGAGGGGTCCGCGCCCAGCGGAGCGCTCCTCAGTTCGCTTGAGGCCGAGTTGCTTGGTATCTGGATGGCGACCGAGTTCGCGGTCCGTGCAAAAGGGGGCGTCGTGATTCACGGGGATCACCGGCCCCTCTTGAGCGCTCTCTCGGGTCTCAGTGGACTATCCGGTGTTCGCGGCACGGGGCGGGGCGCTAAGATTCCGAAACGCTTGAAGGGGGATCCGATGCTGTCGCAGGTTGTGGTCAACCTGCGCGAGCTTTCCGGGCGAGTCGGCCTTCAGCATGGCAACGACCGGCACGAGCCGGATATTCGGATCGCTCACGACCACTCCCGTGCGGCGATTCGAGGGCGGCCTCAAGGGAGTCCATTTGAGGCGGTCGTTCTCAATCGCCGGTAACGGACTTCGCCCTACGCTCGTCAACGGTCGTGATGCGAAGGGCTGCTATCCATGAACGAGTCGGTGACTGCTCCCCGCCCTAAGCGCTGACGCGCCACGGGCGAGGCTTCCCACTTCTTAGGCGGCAACCGGCGGCATGCCGGATTTACGCGAGCCTCCATGGGCAGAGACGGACAGCCCTTCCGCCTTCAAATGGATCAAGCCCTGGTGCTTGATGTTCAGTGCCGCATTGATGTCCCGGTCGTGCTGTGTGTGGCAGGCGGGGCATTCCCACGACCGGACGCTCAACGGCATGGCGTCCATCTTGTGATGACAGACATGGCAGGTCTTGGAGCTGGCAAACCACGGGTCGATCCGGACCAGACGTTTACCCTGCTCCCTGGCCTTGTAGTCCAATTTGGTGGTCAAGGCATGCCAGGACGCATCGCCGATGTGCTTGGCGAGGCGGGTGTTCTTCATCATGTTGCGGACCTTCAGCGTCTCGACGATCACCGCTTGGTTGTCGTCAACGATCTGTCGAGAGAGCTTGTGCTGGAAGTCGTTGCGGGCGTTGGCCAGCCGTTCGTGAGCCTTGGCCACGAGCAGCCGGGCTTTCGCCCGATTGGCGCTGCCCTTCTGGCAGCGAGAGAGCGCCTTCTGCTTACGCCGCAGATTGGCTGCGGCCTGGGTGAGAAAGCGCGGGTTGGAGGTCTTATGGCCGGTGGAGTCAATGGCCAGATGCGACAACCCCATGTCGAGGCCGATGACACCGGCGGCGTCGACATCCTTCAGCGGTTCCGGGGCGACCTGTTCGGTTTCGAAGAGCAGCGAGGCGTAGTGCTTCCCGGTGACCGTCCGGGTCAGGGTGATGCTTTTCAGCTTGCCTTCCACCTTGCGATGCACCCGGGCCTTGATCGGACCGAGCTTGGGTACCCTGATCCAGTTCTCGCCAGCCTGGATACCCACACAGTGGTAACTCGACTGCTTGCCACGCTTGCTCTTGAAGCGCGGATAGCCGGCTTTTTGCTTGGGGTCGAAAAAGCGCTGGAAGGCTTGGTCGAGATTGATGCACGACTGCTGGAGAGCCATGGAATCCGCTTCTTTCAGCCAGCCATACTTGCGTGACTTCTTGGCCACCGGAAGCAGCTTTTTGATGTCGTGCTTTGCACTCAACGACTGGCCGTGGCGCTGGTAGCGATGGGACATGATGCGAAGGCCGGTGTTGTAGCAAAAACGCACCGCGCCGAACTGGCGGTTCAGAAACGCCGCCTGCTCGGTCGTGGGATAAATGCGTATCTTGGTGGCCTTCAGCATGGGAAGTCATTGTCGCATGGATGTATGTACAGCCTATGCTGCCAGGCCCAATACCGCTAACCCAGCAGTGCTATCGCACTGCCCGCTTGTATCCCCGCCCGAGTGGGCGAGGGTTTACGCGGACTTTTGCTAAACGCGTCGCTTCCGCCCCGCAGCATTCCGCTGTCCGAAGTGCCGTTGTAGGGCCGAATCTCGTGCTCGTACTCGCTCAGGCTGTCTTTTTCTTCATCCAGCATGCTATGGGGTTTCTTTTTCATCGAGAGGCCACCCGGTCCATCGATGACACCGAAAAGCACCAGCACCCAATAAATCACGGGGGCCAAAAACATCAGGCCGAATCCACCCACCACGATCACTTGTTGTAGTTTCTCAAGCTCCATCCGCTTCTCCTTCGTTTTTCTGCTTGGCCTACAGTGTACCCGTACCCCTTGAGCGGTCGAGTTGATGCCCCGACCCGAGAACTCGACAGCATGGCGCATTCCGATAGTCTTGTGGTGAATCAAGACGAACCGCCCGCGTCACTTCGGGCGGCGGATGCCCGGCCCGGAGCCGGATTAGAGGTGAGACATGGAACAGCGCATTTTGTATTTCGCTCGACAGGAAGGTATGGAGATAACCACGACCGCCGAATTGGCTATAGAGACCAGGCATTCGGATGAATCCGATGAGGCTTTGCTTCAGCGCCTTATCCGTGGATTGACCCGGTGGGCCATCGAGACCGATGAGGGGCGCAAAGAGTGGGCGATGTCGGTGGAAGATTTTAATGTGGGTGATCTTGCCAATGCTGCCGGGTCCGAGCAGGTCGAGCGGTTTTTGTCGCAAGAGGGTATTTCGATCGTCCGTGTCGATACCGCGGATTGTTCCTCTCGGTTCGACTTCGACACGGTGCTGGTCGATGCTGATGCCATGTCTGAAGAAAACGCGGCGTAACTCGGGATCAAAGAACCCATAGACTGCAAGGCGGCCCTTTTGAACCATCTCACCCAGTACCAGATCCCGGTTCCGGTGGAACGCTTGACGCGCGAAAGCCTGGTGGATTTGCTGACGCGCACCGAGAAGCGGATCAACACGGATGCCGTGATGGCGATTGAGCGCCTTTTCCACCTCATCCCGGAAGGCGAACTCCCCGGGTACGGTCTTTTTCTGGGTCCGCTGGTGGGTTCACTCGTGGATTTCGACTGGATCGCCCCCGGTGCAAGGGTTCTGATTCCACGGGGCGCGTCGATTCGGTCTACCAACGGGCGGCCTTCAAAGGCGCGGCGCAACCACATTGTCACGGTCCATCGCGCCTATGCGGGCTTCATCCATGAGCCCGACATTCGGCCGGCGCATATCGTCTGGGCCGGGGGTGGTGGGTATTGGCGTGAGGCGGATCTGGACGACATTTTTGCGTTGGGTGGCGGGCCGGAGTGAATCGCCCAGCGCATGATTCCCCGGCAACTCGCGCTAACCGATAGCGAAAACTCGACAGGCCTCGTGTCCTCGTTACTCTCCACTTCGAGGGCCTTTCTTAATCGGTAGGAGTGTTGCGATGTACGACTGGAAACCATTTGGGAGCGATCCGCTTTGCGGGGTCTATTGGGTCTGCGGCACGTATCCGGAGGCTGATGGTGATGTGGATCGTTACGGACAGCCGATTGAGTGGCTAACGGGCGAGTCCAAGCCTTACGTGGCGCTGGTGGAGATCGATTTCGATCCGGCCCCGGGTGGCTGCTTTGATGTGGCCCCGGTCAATGAGTATGCCTGTGGGCGTTGGGACGAGTCCTATGGGATTACCCACTACATGGCGTTCGAACCCCCGGCGGCGCACGGCATCAATAGCGAGGCTTGATCCTCGAATAGTCGCCTGCCCCTCGGGCGTCATCGCATGACGCCCGGACTTCAAATCCACCCGGCAAGAAATCGACAGGGCGGGCTTTTTCGTTAGTCTGGCCTTGTTGAATCACAGCGAACCGCCCGCGCATTTCCGGGCGGCGGATACCCGGCCCGAAGCCGGTTTGGAGGTTGAATCATGCCGAGCATTCCCGGTGAGTACAGTTCTGCCGAGGCGAAAAAGATCGTCGCTTCGGTGCTTTTCGATCATGGACTGGCGTATGACCGCCTTCGCGCTCGGACCGTGAGCTTCGAGGGGTTGGGGTATGGCCGTGCAGTGTTCGTGAAACCGGTTGGCCTTCGTCTACCCAATCCGGCACTCAAGGCCGCCAAGAATGATCTCCCCAAGGGGGTATGCCTGGATACCCCGCAGATCGTTCCGCCCTCGGGCGTCATCGACTGACGCCCCGCCGCAAAACCCGCCCTTCAAGAAATCGACAGGGCGGGTTTTTCCCGTAGATTGGTCCGTGTTCAAGCAGCGATCCACCCGCGCTTTTCCGGGTGGCGGATGCCCGGCCCGCAGCCGGTTTGGAGAACGCCATGCAAGGCAAGATTCAGGAAAATCTCGATGCCCTCGAACTGCTCGCGGACCTGCAAGCGGCCCCGCGGGATCTGACCGACGCCGAGCGCGGCACGCTCAAGGCCTACCACGGCTGGGGTGCGTTGGCGGCGGTGTTCGACGACGAGAAGGGCGAGCATGCCGACACCCGGCAAAAACTGCTGGGGCTGGTCACGCCCGACGAGTACGCTTCCATGCGTGCTTCGGTGCTGGATGCCTACTTCACCCCCGAATCGCTGGTCCGGCTCATGTGGTCCGGTCTCGCCCGCCTGGGCTTTGCCGGCGGGCGTGTCCTCGAGCCCACGGTGGGGTCGGGTGCGTTCATCGAGCACGTACCGGATGCCCTGCGCGATCACATCACGGTCACCGGTATCGAGATTGATGCGGTCTCCGCGCGCCTGGCGAAGGCGCTGTATCCGGGGCATTACATCGTGGAGAAGCCGTTCGAGGCCGTGTCCCTTCAGGACGAGGCGTTTGATGCCGCCATCGGCAATCCGCCCTACGACGCGCGCACGGTGTTCGACCGCACGGCGAAAAAGCTCAAGGGTTCCATCCACACCTTCACCATGGCGAAGGCCATGAAAAAGGTCCGGGCCGGCGGCGTCGGGGCGTTCGTGGTGTCCCGCTACGCCCTGGATGGCTTCGATGATGCGCGCGATTGGCTGCTGGACCACACCCGCCTGCTGGCCGCCTACCGCCTGCCGGTGGAGGTCTTCAAGGACGCCGGGGCCGAGGTGATCACCGATGTGGTGTTCCTCCAGCGCGTGGACGAGGCCAACGGCATTCACGCCAACATGGATGATTGGCTGCATCGTGAAGACTTCATGGCCGATGGCGAGCGCGTGTCCATCAACCGGCACTTCGACACCTTCCCGGATCATATTCTGGGGGCGGCCAGCATCGAGCGGGATCGCTTCTACAAGCCAGCCCTGAATGTGACCGATACCGCGCCCGGTTGGGCGGATGCGCTGGATGTCGCGATGGCGCGGGATCTGGGGCCGGTCGTGACCGATGCCCTGGTGCTCGACGCGCATGATCCGGCCATCGAGCCGGAGTCGAAGTGGTACGCCCAGGTGTTCGGTTTTGCCCTGGATCGCAATACCGGCGAGGCCGTGCAGCGCCTTCCGGATCATGGCGATACCGAACGCTGGTGCTGGGCCCCGCGCCTGAAGGGCGCCAAGCTCGATCGCCTGAAAGGCATGCTCGATCTGCGCGACCGGCTCCGTGACCTGCTGGATGCCGAGGGGCGCGATGCGCCGGTGTCGGAACTGAACGATCAGCGGGCCGGGCTGCGCGATGCCTACCGGGCCTTCTCCCAGCGCTACAAGGCGATCCACGACCGCACCAATGCCGGTGTCATGGGCGAGGATCCGGATTACGCGCTGCTGCAAGGGCTGGAGCTGGATTACGACCCCGGCATGACCCCGGCGGCGGCCGCCAAGGCGGATGATGAGCCGCGCGAGCCCTCCTGGTCGGAATCGGATGTACTGCACCGGCGCACGGTGTTTCCGGAACCGGCGAACGCGCGCCCGAAGACCCCCGAGGCGGCCTTGCTGGACTCCCTGAAGGCGACCGGCGGGGTGGACATGGAGCGCATGATTCGCCGCAGCGGACTCGACAGCAAGACGCTGGTGGACGCGCTCACCGGGCAGATCTTCCCGACCCATCCGCTGGTCGGCCTCTGGGTTTCGCGCAAGCAATACCTTTCCGGGAACGTGCGCGAAAAGCTGGAGACCGCGCGCCAGTATGCCGAGCAGCATCCGCAATTCCAGGCGAACGTGGATGCGCTGGAGTCCGTGCTGCCGGAACCGGTGGCCGCGGCCGATATCGTGGTGCCGGTGGGCGCGGCCTGGCTGCCGGGCGATGTGCTGGCGGATTTCGCGCGCTCCCTGGTGGAGGTCGAGTACCGCAGCCTGCCCGAATACGTGGCCGGTCTGTGGCATTTCGCGGATCCCTCCCGGATCAACCGGGCGAAGAACCAGAAGGAGTGGGGCGCGTCGGACGACTGGCCCTTTACCCGCATCTTCGAGCGCATCTGCAACAACCGTTCCCTGACCGTGTACACCACACTGATCGACGGGTCGCGGGTGCAGGACATGGATGCGACCCGCCAGGTCGAGGAACGGGCGCGCGCGATCCGGGAGGCCTGGGAGGACTGGTTGATGGCGGATGCCGACCGCCGGGAACGCCTGGAAGGGATCTACAACGAGCGCTTCAACTGCTACGTTACCCCGCAGTATGACGGCGGTTTTCTGCTGAACGAGGACGGCACGCTGCCGGGGTCCTCCGGGGCGTTCGTTTACGACCGCCACCAGATCGACGCGGCCTGGCGAATCGCGCAGGACGGCACCGCCCTGATCGATCATGTGGTGGGGGCGGGCAAGACCCTGACCGCCATTACCGGGGCCATGCTGGCGAAGCGCATGGGGCGCGTGAACAAGCCGTGTTTCGTGGTGCCATCGCACCTGGTTGGGCAGTGGGCCGACGAGTTCCGCAAGGCGTTCCCGGATGCCCGCGTGCTCGCGGCCTCCGAGGATGAGTTCGCCGGGTCCAAGCGCTCCCGGCTGTTTGCCCGGATCGCAATGAACGAATGGGATGCCGTGATTGTTCCGCACTCGTCGTTCCAGTTTATCGACATGCCCCCGCATACCAAATCGACGATCCTGGACGAGATTCAGGAAAGCCTCGAGGACGGCATCCGGAAGGCGAAAGAATCCAACGACTGCCGGCAGACCGTGCGTTCGATGGAGCGCGCGAAAAAGCGCATCGAGAACAAGATCGAAAAGCTGGTCGAGCGTCGCCCGAAGGATCGCACGGTGACCCTGGATGACATGGGCATCGATTCGGTCCTGGTGGATGAGTACCACAAGGCCTTCAAGAACCTGTTCTACATGACCGAGCATCATGGCGTGGGCGGCCTCGGAAAGCCGGATGGCTCCATGGCGGCGTTCGATCTGCTGCTGAAGGCGCGCTGGATTCAGGAAAAGCCGGGCCCGGGCGGTCTCGTACTGCTGACCGGGACCCCGATCTCGAACTCTGTGGCCGAGATGTGCACGGTCCTGCGCTTCCTGGCGCTGGATGTGTTGCAGGAAATGGGCATCGAGCATTTCGACGCCTGGGCCTCGCTGTTCGCCACCCCGACCGCTTCCTACGAGCTGACGTCCACCGGTGGTTATCAGCTCAAGACCCGGTTCCGTGCGTTCAACAATCTGCCGGAGTTGATGCGGCTGTATTCCCAGTTTGCGGATGTGGTGCACAAGCCGGACCTTCAGGCGATCTATGCCGAAAAGGGGCTGGAATGGCCGACCCCGCCGCAGCGCGAGGGTGGTCCGATCATGGTGCACGCCGAGCGCAGCCCGACCCAGGCGGCGTTGATGGCGGAGATTGTGAAGCGTGCGGATACCATGTCCTCCGTCGATCCGAAAGTGGATAACGCGCTGAAGATCTTCAGCGATGCGGGCAAGATCGCGCTGGATGCCCGGATGTTCACCCCCGACGCGCCCGACTTTGCCGGGTCGAAGGTCAACGAGTGCTGCCGCAACGTCTGCCGGGAATACCTGCGCTGGAACGCGTACCGGGGCACCCAGTTGATCTTTGCCGACTCGGGGACCCCGAAGGGTTCGGGGGATGAAGGCCACGACCTTTACAACGACCTCAAGGCCAAGCTGATTGACCTCGGGATGCCCGCGCGGGAGATCGCCTTCATCCATGATGCGCCGACGCCGCGCAAAAAGAAGGAGCTGTTTCGCAAGGTTCGCCGCGGCGATGTCCGTGTGCTGATCGGGTCCACGTTCCGCATGGGCGAGGGCATGAACGTACAAGAACGCCTGGTCGCCAAGCATGACCTGGATGCGCCGTTCCGGCCCTCCGACGTGGAGCAGCGTGACGGCCGCATTGATCGGCGCGGGAACCACCTGCTGGAGACCGTACCCGGCTTCGAGGTGGCGCTGTACCGCTATGGCACGATGCTGACTCTGGACGCGATGCGTTGGGCGATCCTCGAGCAGAAGGCGCACTTCATCAACCAGATCCGCAAGGGTACGGTCAACGACCGCACGGTGACGGATGCCGATTCCGATGCGGTGGAGAGCGGTTTTGCGGCGATGAAGGCCGAGTTGTCGGGTAACCCCCGCGTCCTGGAGCATTTCGAGCTTCAGGAGGAATACAAGCGCATGGAAAGCCTGCTGCGCGGCGACCGCCGGGCGCGGTTCGAGGCCGAGGGCGTACTGTCGCGCAAGGATGCCCGCGAACGGGATATCCAGCGCTGGGCGGCCGACTGCGATGCGGACCTGGCGGATCTTTCCGGGTATGCGGAGCTGACGCTGTCGGTTCGGGGGGAATCCCAGTCCGTGCAGGATCGTGAGGCCTTCGCGGATCTGTTGACGCGGGCGATCAACCAGGCGATGAAGGCCCCCAAGCATGCGCTCCGCAAGGGGGCGGCTGTCGGGGCGCTCAATGGACTGGAACTCAAGCTGACGATGGGGAGCGGCGTTCGCACCCGTCTGGATCTCGTCGGGCGTTTTCTCGGGGCGGAGACCACCTACGGCCAAGGCGAGAAAATCAACATCAATGGCCTGAGCCGTCGTCTGTCCGGGATGGTCGAAAAACTCCAGGACGAGGGCCGCGGGCGGATCGACCGGATGTGGTCGCAGTTCCATCAGGACATCGAGGGCGCGCAGCAGGTATTGGACCGGGAGCCGCCGGTCACCCGCGAGGCGCTTTCGGATCTGGGGGCTCGGATTCTGGAGATCGAACAAGAGCTGGCCGAGAAGAAGACCGAGGACGAGACGTCCGAAGACGCAGCGGAGGTCGAGGCCCCGCCGGAGCCGACCTTTTCCGAATGGCTGGCCGAGCACGGGCCGATCATTACCCCGGCGGCCCTGGCCGAAAGCGGGGGCGCCGGGTCGGTACCGGAGACCCCCGAGGTCGAGGCGGAGGATATGCCCCCGGTCGAGGATGAACCGGCCATGGCGTTTGCGCTGGCGGAGGATGACGCCCCGCTGCCGGAGGCGGCCGACGCTGAAGGGGCGGTGGACCCGGTGACCGGCTTTGCCCGCCCGATGACCGGGGAAACCTTGGATCTGTTTTCGGATCTGGAACACGCTGCGTAAGAGGCGCACCCGGAGGGCGGTATTCGTTCTCCGGGCGGCGCCGGTCGCGCCTGCCAACAGACAAGGTCGGGCGACTTGCTATCGTTTCCCTGTCCAACCGCCAAGGAGGCCCGATGTACGTTTGCAGCACCGACCAATACCCCGACCATCCACCCGCACCGTTTCGCCTCTCGTACACGCCTGCGTTCGACCTGATCCCGGCGGGGTCGGTCTGGCTGTTCCGCCCGGCCGAGGGCGAGGGCGGTGAGGCTTCCATCCAGTTCGAAGATTTCGGCGATGACGTAGTGAACGCCCTCTCCGAGTCCGATTACATCTATCTGGTGCGGCTGTTCTCGGATCTGTGCGTGTCGATCGATTTCTCCCAGGGGGTTTTTGCCTGGCCGGGTTCGGAATCCAATGCGATCGCCCGGCAGGCGAGGATGTTCTTCACCGACGCGGGTTTCTGCCGGGACACGCTGGTGCCATGTTGCGGGAGAACCGGGTGGAGCGGGGCGCGGTTGGGTTGACCCTGGAGGAGGTCCCCGAGGCTTCGTGTGCTGACTGGGCTTGACGGTGAAAAACGGTATTTGACGGAACCCCCCCCTGCTGCCGGATCATACGAACAGGACTGTCAGTGGATTGATGGCCTGTTGCGTGCGCACGGAGGCGACCCGAGCCCCTTCACCAAGGGGGGGCGGAACACAACACCCCGAAGTGCCCGGCAATCGGCCTTTCTGATCCCCACGCACGGAAAGGATTGCCGCCATGAACACCCTACCGCTCGCCCTCACCACCGCCCTCGGTCTGATGAACCGGCCCGGTTCGACAACTACCGCCGCCTTGGACAAGGAGCGTCCTATGAAGCTCGATTACCGAATCCCCCTGAAAGCCCTGGCAGTCGCCAGCCTGGCGCTGTCCCTGGGCGGGGCCGCCTTCGCCGAAAGTGCCAACTACCGCGTCATCCTTCCCGACACCGCGAGTTTCGTGGCGACCGGTGGGGGTGATGGGGGTGATCTCTGCGATGGGGATGAAATAGCAGAAGTCGACATCATCAAGAAGAGTAGCGGAAATTTGGTCAGGTCCATCATCATGGGGGTGGATGGCAACATCTTCCACACCCATGGATCAGATCTCGTCAAACGCTCGGGCGACGACTACAGCATCCTTTGGGAATACACCGATCACTCCGGGATCATTGAGGACCTCGCTCTCGGGCCTGATGGGCATATCGTTTTGGCTGGTGGCGCCGGAGAGAACGTTCGAAAAATTAACAGCGGGAGCGGGGGTGAAATCTGGGAGCATACCCACCCCCAGAACCGGGTTCTTTCCGTTGCTGTATCCCCTGATGGGGCTGTTTATGCGGGGGGACGGGATAACCGGCTCTACAAGGCGAGCGCCACAGGGGATCATGAGTGGATCGCATATACGCATGACGGAAATGTCGTCGCGGCTGTCACGGATCAGACGGGCAATGTCTATTCCGCTTCGCTTTCATCCAGCGGACTTATCGCCAAACACAACCTGGACGGAAGCCTCGTATGGGAGAATTCCGACTCTCACTGGAGAGGAATCTCGGTCTTGCACATGGATCCGTCTTCCGGCGATCTGGTTTCAGGCGGTCACGACGGCAGCCGCCTGATCAAGAGTAAACCAAGCACAGGCGGAAAAGAGTGGCAATACAATGGTCACTCCGATTCCATTCGAGCGATCGGAACCGATAGTGCCGGGAATATCTACTCCGGAAGTTACGACAATACGATCCGAAAGATTTCACCTTCGGGTGATGAGATATGGGTTCATAATGTCGACGAAAACGTTGAGGTCATTATGGTCCATCCCACGGGAACCCTCTACGTCGCATTCGGGGATCGATCGATTCGCAAGTTCGCTCAGTCCAGCGACACCTGCACCTCGGACTGACGCGCGTTCGGAATGAACTGGGGCAACTTCTACCCCTACCCCACCCGTGTCGCCTCGGCGGCGCGGGTTTTTCTTTTGGGGCTGACGAAAGAAATCGACAGATCCGGCGGGTTCGATACGCTGGCATCTCAATCAACGGAACCGGCCCGGAGCCGGATGTAGAACATCATGCAAGTTCACAACGAATACGTCCGCCAGCTCGAACGCCTTTGGGATCTTGTCTCGGATGCCATTGAGGCGGGCCAGATTGCCGCCCCCGAAGACCCGGATGACCGTAACGATCACGCCGCTCTGGTGGCACAGATCGAACGCTGTCAGGCTGCGAAGGCGGGGCTTGAGCATCCCACCCTCTACGTTGTCGCTAGCGGAAACCCGTTTGATGGCCTGACCTTCGTTGGGCCGTTCGACGATCCCAATGCCGCTGAGGACTACGCGGGCGAATCGAACCTTTCTCGGGATACCTGGCAGGTCGTTTCCTTGACGGCCCCGGGCCAGGGGTAACCGCATGGGACACTGGGAGCGAGAAGTCGGCGAGATCCAGATCCCGTCGAAGGAATGGCCCGCGCTGAAGCGAGCGGTGGTCGAGGCCCACACCCTGTTCCGCGAGCGCGTGCTAACCGAGGCCAAGAAGCTCCACGAGCGCCTGAAGAGCGAGCGGCCGGGCGATCGGGGTTCGTACCCCGATTATCACGGCCGCGCACTGGAGCTGGCGGGGCGCAACCCCTCGAACGTTGAGCGCGCCGTGGCCGAGGCCGCGGTGAGCGTTCTTGGTTGGTATGAGAACGAGCGGGGCGGGTGTGATTTCTCGCGGATGCCCCGCGTACCCACGCGCAAGCGACTGGACGCGGCCGCGTTGACGCGTGTGGTCCGGATCAATGATGCGCAGATTGCGATCGATCTCGCCTTCGAGTCCACGATTCGGCTGGATACCCCGAAACGGACGGTCTTCTGGAACGTGGAGGAAGGCCGGCACGTCATCGAGGCGGCGCGTTCGCACCCGGTCGCGGTGGCACTGTTCGATGCGCTGGAGCGTGTGCGCTGGACGCGGGAGAGCGGCGGGGTGTTCTACGGCAACAACGAGCTGAGCAGCGAAGCCGGAGGCGGGGACTATCTAACGCAGGGGTTCGGCCCAGAGGGCGAGCGTGAAGGAGCGCCGATGCGTCGTGGGGCCGGTCGGAAAACTCGACACGCCTTCGCGTTTCGATAGCCTGGTCGAGAA
Organism: Thioalkalivibrio sp. K90mix; assembly: GCF_000025545.1. Taxonomy (NCBI): domain Bacteria; kingdom Pseudomonadati; phylum Pseudomonadota; class Gammaproteobacteria; order Chromatiales; family Ectothiorhodospiraceae; genus Thioalkalivibrio; species Thioalkalivibrio sp. K90mix. Next base: position 85,376 of record NC_013930.1, on the reverse strand, counting down.
CTCAACAATCCAAGGACGAGAACCATGAGCACATTCGAGTACCGGGAAGAAAGCGGCCACTCCGAGACCATCCCCAACGTGCAGACGATGGTCGAGGCCCGTGAGGTCGCGGAGGAATGGCTGAAGGACGGCGACTGGGGCGTTGAGCGCAAGACGCTGTATGCCGAGGCCACGGTGTTCGAGAAGGAAGAGGACGAGGATGGTGAGGAAACCATCCTCGATCAGGCGACGGTGCATGCCCGAATCGACCCCGACGAGCCGGATTGCCGGGAGGGTGAGCACGACTGGTGCAGCCCCTACGAGCTACTGGGTGGTCTCAAGGAGAACCCAGGTGTGCAGGGGCACGGAGGCGGCATCATCAGCACCGAGGTTTGCGCTCACTGCGGGATGTACCGGGTCACCAACACCTGGGATCAGTCGCAGGGTCCGGAGCCGGTGGATACCGTCGAATATCGGGATGCGGATGACGCCTCGCTGGAGTGGGCCGCCGAGCGGGCCATCCGCAATGCGTCCGACCTGGATGTGCTGGTGGAGGCGCTGGCTGAGCGTTACGACGACACTTCCGAGCGGTTTCAAGAGCGCGGCCTTGTGGATCTGCCGAACTTTGGCGGGGACGAGACGGAGGACACCCGAGGGATCTGGAGCTGGGACGAAACCCGCCTACTGATTGGCGAGGGTGATCCCGACGAGTGGCAGGTCGTGACGCGTGAGGACTGGGAGCGCGGCGAGATCTGACTGCCCAGAGGGTTTCGTTGTAACGGTGAACCGCTCGCGCCACCCCCGAGCGGCGGATACCGGCCCGGAGCCGGTGGAATCGCAGATGATGTCACACGCGTTTGATGACCAGATGATCCTTCCCGGCCTGGGTGACTCCCTGGGCCTGAACCTCCGGGAGCCGCCGCGCTCCACCCACGAACACGGCGTCTTCTTCTCCGCCCCAAGCATCGATCTCGATGGCTACGACCGGATCGTGGTCTGTTTTTCGGGCGGAAAAGATTCCATCGCCAGCCTGCTGCACCTGCTGGACGAAGGCGTCGATCCCGCGGCGATCGAGCTGTGGCATCACGATGTCGATGGCCGGGAGGGCAGTACCCTGATGGACTGGCCGTTCATGGCCGACTACAACCGTAAGCTGGCCCAGTCCTTCGATCTCCCGCTGTACTTCTCCTGGCTCGAAGGGGGCTTCGAGGGGGAGATGTGCAAGGAGAATGCGCATGGTCGGCCGCACAAGGTCGAGACCCCCGAGGGCCTGATTACACTGGAGCGCGACACCCGCCGCTCCAAGCCGGGCACGCGGCTGAAATTCCCCCAGGTGTCCGCCAGCCTGCAAACGCGCTGGTGCAGTTCCGCTCTCAAGATCGACGTGGGCCGCCGCGCCCTGAACAACCAGTCGCGTTTCGACGGGAAGCGGGTGCTGTTCGTGACCGGGGAGCGCCGCGAGGAAAGCTCCAACCGGGCGAAGTACAACCAGATGGAGCCGCATGCCTGTGACCGCCGAGCGGGGCGCAAGGCTCGCCATGTGGATGCGTGGCGGCCGGTGCTGCACTGGCCCGAGGAACAGGTGTGGGATGCCCTGGAGCGTTATGGCGTCACCGCCCCGGTTCCCTATCGACTGGGGTGGGGCCGGTCTTCGTGCATGAAGTGCATCTTCAACGACCCGACGATCTGGGCCACGCTGCGCCACCATTTCCCCGGCAGTCTCGACGCCATCGCGGCGTACGAGCAGCGTTTCGGCACCACGATCCATCGCAAGAAGATTCCGATCAAGGACCTGTCCCGCCAGGCCGAGCCGATGGAGATCCAGGATGCCGAGGCGCTGGAGCAGGCCATGCGGACGGAGTACACCCTCCCGGTTCGTTCGAAACCCGGTGCGTGGGGCCTGCCGAAAGGGGCGTATTCGCGGTCGGGGTGCGGGCCGAGCTGAGGGGCGGACCTCGAAGAATTCGACAGGCTGAGCTTTTTCGATAGCCTGGGAACGAATCAAGACGATCCGCCCGCGTCACTTCGGGCGGCGGATACCGGCCCGCAGCCGGTGGAGAAATAATCCATGACCGATAACGATACCCCGAATACCACCCGTCCGGCGGCCTCCGCGGTCGGACGGATGGTTCAGATCCGCGTGGACTGGTTCGATTCCGAATGGCATCCCCAGTTTGCCGAATGGGTGAAGCACGGGGCCAGCGGTTCTTTGGCGACGTGGCTACGTCCAGACGCGAGCTTGATCGGCGAGGAGTACCCCGATGTCTTTGTTGGCGTTGATCCCAGCTTTTCCGGCGAGGGGACCGACTCCGACATGCCCGACCCCTATTGGGACGAGGTCGTGAAGGCCGCCCAGCAGGCCGGTGGGGGTGCCAATGGTCTGCATGTAGTGGTCTGGATCACCCCGGACCCTGATCTTTTGTATTTCTGAAAAATCGACAGATGTGCCAGTTTCGTTACTCTGGAAGCGAATCAAGACGAACCGCCCGCGTCACCTCGGGCGGCGGATACCGGCCCGGAGTCGGTGGAGAAGTAACCCATGACCGATATTTCGAACAGCCTGAACCCCGAGCCGATGAAGATCACTGTCCCGGTAGATGACCTGGGGCATGTACTTCAGCTTGCCGAGTGCGGCTCGGATGACCGCGCCGAGTACCTGTTTGGCCCCCATGCCGAGGAAGACCTTGGCGATGATCTAAGCGAAGAACGCGCCGCATTGGAGGTCCAGCAGCGCGCGATGGCGGCACTCAATGAAGCGATTGCGACGATCCGTGATCGAGCGGGCACCGAACGCTCTTGCCAGGGCAGCGGTCTGCCTCTGCCCGAGGAGCAGGAGTACACCGTTACGTTGCAACTGCCCGACTATCTGCCGGGTGCGGGTGGTGGCGATACGCTGCTCTGGTTTGGGTGTGCGTCGGGGCGCAACTGGGCGGAGGCGGCTGCCCGCGTTCAGAACGAAGCCTGTGAAAAGCTGGGCGGCATCGATCATGCGGATGACCTCAAGATCCTGTCGGCCTTCCCGGGCCGCCACGAAGACGTCATCGAGCAAAACACCTCCAAAGCGGGTTCGAGCCATGAGTGAGTGTTTGAAAATCTGGGTGCGCGAGAACGACCTGACGGGCACGTTCATCGATAACGGTGACGGCCAGGTTCTCCCCGCACGCGGTGGGTTCACGCCGCGCATGGACCGGGATCTGGCCGAGGAAGCCGCCGAGTACCTCGGGATGGATCTTGAGGACATTCGGACGATGGCGCGAGACGATCTGGTGGATCTCCTGAAAGATCGTCTCTGGCCGCCGTTTCGGGGCGAATAGAACTCGACAGCCCCGCGTTTTTCGATAGCCTGGAAACGAATCAAGACGAACCGCCCGCGTCACCTCGGGCGGCGGATACCGGCCCGGGGCCGGTGGAGTCCACCATGTTTTATTGCGACGAATGCGGCGGGCATTACACCATCGACGAGAGTGGGGTTTCCATGCACGTCGGCACGGATGGGGCCGTTGATCACGAAGCCGATGCGGATCACGTTGCCACCGGAGAAACCTCGGTTGGCGGAGCCGATCGTCCTTCTACCGAAGGTCACAAGCTCACCCTGGCGCTGGCCCTCACCGTTGAGTACGACCTGAATGGCGAAGACCCCCAGTTCGCCAAGGATCGCCTTGAGGATATGGTTCGTTCGGCAGTTGGAAATGGCCTCTTGACGGGCGACTCGCCGATGGAGGTGGATGAGTGGCGGGTTCGTATTCGAGAGGTTGAAGCGATTTCGGATGCGGATTCCGGCAGTACCGGTGGCGACGATCGTGAGGCACCGACCGGCCTGGACTCGGCCGATGGCGAGACGGGGGCGAACACTCGCTATGAGATCAGTTTTCTCCGTGACTCGGAAGGCGGTGCCTTGATCCTTCACCTTGTAGCCACCGAGCCGGGGCTGCACGAAGATGACCTTTTCAGGCGACTCTACAAGGCGGTGAGCCGCTGGTTGGTTGACACCGAGAGAGGCCGCGACCTTCTCGAACAATCCGGTTTCCATTTGAACATCCTTGATCTCGCGTTCGACGAGGCCATTAAGGATGGTGCCCTCGATCCTTTTCTCAAACAGCAAGGGATCGTTTCCGGTCGATTGGAAGATGTCTTTTCCGACTACTCCAAAACAGAACGCGCCCAGGCCCTGAGCAATCTCGACCGCTTCGGCGGCATTCTGGAGTGGGAGAATTCGTAGTGCGTCCCGTCGTTTAGGCGCGGCCTTCGACTGGAACTCGACAAGCCGGGTGTTTCTGACATCCTGGCCCCTGCAACACGACGAACCGCCCGCGTCACCTCGGGCGGCGGACAACCGGCCCGAAAAGCCGGTGGAGAATCGACATGCCCTATATGCGCGTTGAGCCGATCCAGGAGCCCAGTGACTACACCGTGGTCCTGAGCTTTCCGAAGTCTTTTCGTGACGCACACGACGACGTTCCCTGCTGGGTTGGGTTTGCGTCGGGCACGAGTGCCCTGGAGGCCGCAGGCCGGGTGCAAAAGGCCGCTGCGGCAGCTTACCCCGATGTTAGCGGCCCCAACTCGTTCCCGGTGATGTTGATCTTCAAGGGGCGACATTACGACCAACTCCCCTGCAATCCGGTTGCGTGCCAGGATGGGCCGAGTGGGGCGGGTTTCGCACCCTGCTGAATCCTCCCGAGAAATCGACAAGGCGGGGTGTTCTGGCATCCTTGGTTCATCCGTCTCATAAAAACTGTAGAATGATCGATAACCAAGGAGGGTTTATGTCAGCGATGGATTCGCGGCCCGACACCGGGCATTTCTTCATCCTCGGGGCACCCGACCCCGAAATGGTCCGTATCGAACGTGTTCTGGCGATCGGTTCCCGTCTGGGGCTGGTCGCCGGGTATGGCCGTGCGTTGTGCCAGGGCGATCCGGTGCATCCGAAAACCGCGTACAGCGCCACGGACGTTGCCGGGGGCGTGCCACCGGGTGCCCCGATGGTGCTGGTGGAGTGCGGGTTCGACTCCGAGCCCCCCGGCGCGTTTACGCACCGCATCGACCATCATTCCCCCGGCGATCCTGGCTTTGACCGGGGGCCGGTGGAGTTCTGGCACGGCTCATCCATCGGTCAGGTCGTGGAGTACCTCTACCGCATGAACGATCCCGAGTCCGAAGTGAACAAGGACTTGGCGGAGGCCCTATTGCCGTTCGCGGAGGATCTGTTCTATGCGGCGGCGGCGGATCACTGCCTGCGGGATGCCTACCTCGGCGCGTGCCCCGGTATCGACCCGGTTCGCCTGGAACATTGGCGAGCCGAAACGCGGGCGTTCCACCAGAACGTACCGGCGCAGCAGATTCTTTCCTCGTTCTCCCAGGCGCGCGCCGCCGTTCGTTCGGCCCAGCAAGACCCGGCTCGCTGCCTGCGCCTGGCGGGCAAGCCGATGGTTCGCGTTGAGGGTTCGGTTTCGGACCTGCCGGACGCCGCCTGCCAGTTGGGCGTCCCCGTGGAATACGCCCACGAGCATCACCGGGACACGGGCCGCCGCAAGGTTGGGATCCTTGGGGCCGACCCCGACATGATCGACGCCTGGATGGCCGAGCGAGCGCCCGAACTGGGTCTCGAGGATATCTATGGGTCGCCGGTGCGGGGATATGCCGGCGGGTATCGCGCCCTGGATGCCTGAGCGGATTACCCCCGCTTCATGCGAGCGGGGGCGTACATGGATGCACGCCGGGTTCCCCCGAACAGCAGAAGGAGCAAACGTGAACATTGATCTGAAAATCCTGGACCCGCGCATCGGGTCCGAATTCCCCCTCCCCGAACCGGCCACGGACGGGTCGGCAGGTGTCGACCTGCGTGCGATGGACAAGGGCACGGTTCACCTGATGCCCGACCAATGCCGACTGATCCCGACCGGGGTCTCGATCCATGTCGAGGATCCGGGCTATGCCGGGATGATCCTCCCTCGGTCCGGCCTGGGCCACAAGCACGGGATTGTGCTGGGCAATCTGGTCGGGCTGATCGACAGCGATTACCAGGGGCCGCTCATGGTGTCCTGCTGGAACCGGGGGTCTGAGGTTTTCACGATCGAGCCCGGCGAACGCATTGCCCAACTGGTAATCGTACCCATCGTGCAGCCGCAGTTCCGCGTGGTCGAGGCATTCGATTCCAGCGAGCGAGGGTCCGGTGGCTTCGGGTCTTCCGGGCGCTCCTAATTCAAGAGAAGGGACCTCAAATGTCATACGCACCGCTTGTTTACCGGCTGTTAATTGCTCTCGGCCTTTTGGCGTTTTCAGCGGCGATCTGGCTTTGGATGCTGGGCTATCTTCCCCCAATCATTCCAGAAGTCCCGAGGGTTCTGCCGCTGATATGTGGTCCGATCCTGGGAATTCTAGGGCTCCCGGCAGCTATCATCATCATTGCAGGATTGGTTGGTGTTGGTCTTATTTTGATCTTTTCGATCCTCCCAGATGGCGATCTCTCAGATGGCGATCTCTGATGAGAGGTCCAGCGCTGAGGTATCCCGGTCCTCTGCTTTGAGGCTCCCGAGCACGCTCCTTTTTGGCGGACTCGACTCTCCAGCACAGCCTGGATCCGATTTTCTTTCGATGCCGCGAATAAATCGACAGACCGCCAGCCTTCGGTAGCCTGATCTCGAACTCAATAACAGGACCGTTCGATTATGACCGATCTCAACCCGAATACGCCGCCCTGGACGCCCACCGCCGGCCGCCCGCCGATGATTTCGGCACAAGGGGGCCGCATCACTCTGCGGCAGGTCGATTTCAAGAGCATTGCGTGGTGCATGGATGCCTGCCAGGGCCTCGGGGGGCCGGTGGATTCAGGTGCGCTCAAGGCCGTCACGGAGGCACTGGAAGATGCTCGGCGCGAGCTGGAGTCCATCAACCAGGTGCGCAATGGCTCGTTCTACCGAAACCCCCGGATGGACGCCGCGATCGCCATGGTGCGGGGCGACGACCCGGCGCGGGGCGGCGTGGAGCCCGAGCCGGACTGGGTGGCGGAATACGAGGCGCTGCTGCATCAGTGTCGTTCGGCGCTGGATGTGGTGCTGGAGCGTGAGCCCGATCTGGCTGCCGTCACGTTTGGCGACAGTCAGGACACGGTGGGGAACCTGCGTGCTTCCCTGGGAGACTTCTCGGCTCAGGGTTCAACGCCTTTCCGCGCCATTCCGGAGCTTCCGGATTCGGTGACCGAGGCCGACTACGGCTGGCTTCAGATCGCGCGCGGCGAGGTCGCCTTGGAGGATCGTGGCTGGGTCCTGCGGGCGATCGCGCGGGATGTGCTGGAGGGCAAGGCATGAGTCTCGAGTCGATGACGCACATTCTGTTGTTGGCGTGTCCCTGTCGATTTCGAACACAGAGGGTCTAGCCCTGTATCGGACTGCCGATCATGGCGCGTCGTGTGTTGAGAGGCCGGGATCCCACGGAGTCTTGTTGCACCGTTTCCACGATTTCAGGTGGCTCTCCGCCGCAGACATCAGCGAGTGGCTGACGTACTTCTATCGCGTGCAAAACGGTCGAAACCTTAGGATGCGCTCTATTTGTTAGAGTCACCCCTATAAAATTCACGCCCCTTCGGGATGCGTGGTTGGAACAGCGGGCGGTTCGCGCGCTCTCGAATGCGGACGAGCAGGCTGGAAAGCACGATCCTGTGTGGTCGTGGTTGGAACGACGCGATCGCGCTGATGCACGTGGGAATCCAGGCGGCGTGGAAAGCACGCCCTCCGGGCCGTGGCCGGACGGTAGCCAGGACAAGGCTAATCGATGCGCTTAGGCCAAGGTGGAACGCACGACCCTTCGGGGTGCGTGGTTGAAATTAGCTGAAAGAGGAGCGACTGAACTCGTCCCGAGTCTAGTGGCGTCCTAGCGGATCGCGCAGCACCATCCACTCGGCCTCCTCGCCGCGTCGAACCCGAACGCACTCTCCATCCCAGTCGTAACTCAATCCGAATCGGAAGCTCGGTTTGGAGAGAACATCGGGGGTCAGTACCGCCGCGATGTCACCGTCGCACCGGGCCGAGCGCGAGAGCAGTCCGGGCGGCCCCTGCGCATGTAGCCGGTGGCCGATCTGCTGGGTGAACTGGTAGTCATCCGGGTGTACCAGTTCGGGGTGCTTGCCCACCAGGGGACGCAGGTCGATCAGCAGGGCGCGGCAGTGAACCTCGTAGACCTTGCGCTCGATGGTCGCGGGCGGACGGTCATAACCCTCGGCGTCGGCCAGGAAGCGCATCCAGTGATAGACCGTTTCGTAGACCGTCGTGGATGCATTCGGCGCTCCGTACCAGACACCGAAGGCGCCATCCGAGTAGCGCGTGCGGGCCCAATGGTGGAACGGGTAGTCGATACTCGCGAACCACTCCGACTCCTCGAATGGCCGGTGGATGATAGCCGGCCGGTCGGAGTAGAACGGGGGCTTGATCGCCATCTCGTGTGCGATCGCCGCTTCCTGGTCCGCCGGGTCGCCGGAGAGATCGTCAAACAGATCCTCGGAGACCTCCAGCGACACGATGTTGCGCATGAGCGCCTGGTCCCAATCGACCAGGCATGCGCCCTCCAGGATGGAGTTCATCAGTGCCCGCGCGCTCGATCCAGGTAGGCCCTCACCATCAACAGTCCCTGGAACCCGTACTGCGAAACGACTTCAGCCGGCGTCAGGTTGTTGAAGGCGCGGTTGCGGGTCCGCATCCACTGGTAGGCCCGCTCCCGGTCGTGTGGGAACATCAGGCGCAGGTTCTTGTGGATGGCCAGGATGTGACCGGCCCGCTCCATCATGTCGCGGTTCTGGTTCAGGGGTTCGCCATTGCGATAGCGCGAGAGCGACCCGCGGCTGCCTTCGGACAGCCCCAGCATGGCCAGAGACTCTTCGTTCTCAAGGTCCCAGTTCTTGAACGCCTGCGTGACCATCTTAGCCAGGGCCTTGCGGTCTTCCTGCGGACGTTCGTAGCTGCGTGCGTGCATCGCTTTATCCCTCCAGTTGCTACCCATAGTGTAGCGTTCTGCGTTACATCTAACAACCACTGCGTTACAGATGAAACCCGCAAGGGTCAGTTGGCTTTGATAGTGCTGAACGGATAAATCGACGCTCGGTGGCGATTCGGTAGTCTTGAGTCCAGCATGAAGGCGGCCCACTCGCGCTTGTACGAGTGGCGGATACCGGCCCGAAGCCGGCAAGAAGCTTCATTATGTCGATTCCCATGGATACTTCCGCCCTGCGTGCGCACGCTCTGGACCAGTTCCGCGACCTGTTCGCGAAGAACGAGGTCTTGGCGTTCGCCACGTCGTTTGGCAAGGACTCGACCGCCAGCCTGAACCTCGGGCTCGAGGCGGCCATTGCGCATCGTCAGGCGGGCGGGGACGTACCGCCGATCCTCGTTCTGCACACGGATACCACCGTCGAGAATCCGGCCGTGCGCGTGTATGCCGACCGGATGATCGAGCATGTCGAGACGTTCGCAGCGGCCCACGGCCTCGATGTCCGTGTGAAGGTATCCAAGCCCTCGCTGCTGTCGCAATGGCCCGTGCATGTCGTCTCCGGGCGTCGTCTGCCCACGTTCGCGAACCGTGCTCACCGGCGCTGCTCGGTCGAGTACAAGCGCAGTCCGGCGGAACGCACCCTGAAGGTCGCCCAAGGGGTGCTGGAGGCCGAAGGCCATGACCGGATGCCGGTGGTGGTGCTGGGGACGCGCATGGACGAATCGGCTGGACGCGCGATCCGCATGACCCGGCGCGGGGAAGGTGCCCACGTCAACGAGACCCGCGACCCGGATACCGGCACGGTGACGGCCCGCAGCTTCGCGCCGCTGGCCGACTGGTCCACCGACGACGTGTGGGCCTACCTGGCGGATGCCGGGCGCGATCACGCGTATCCGGGGTTCGCCCCGGACTTCACGGATACCATCGAGCTGTACCGGGACTCGGCCGGGGAGTGTGTGATCGTGAACGCCGTCGCCAGCTCGACCCCGGCGGCGGCCTGTGGCGCCCGTCACGGCTGCTGGGCCTGCACCGTGTCCGGATCCTCGGACAAGAGCATGGAAACCCTGCTGGCGCAGCCTCAGTACGCCTACATGCAAGGCTTGAACGACCTGCGCAACTGGCTGGTCGCCACCCAGCACGATTTCTCGAAGCGCCGCTGGATCGGGCGCAAGGCCGACCCGGTGACCGGGCACATCCCGATCATCCCCGGCGACTACTCGGCCGATACCGCCCGCTGGCTGCTGGCCGTGCTGATCTCGCTGGACTGCGCGGAAGCCGAGCGCGCCGCGGCGTTCCGGCGTTCCGTTGAAACAGGGGAGGTAGAGAACGACCCCGGCGTGCGCAGTCTGCGCGCCGAGGCCGCCGACCCCGAGCGGGTCGAACGGAAGGTGCAGCGGTATATCGAGACGATGCAGCGGCCGCAGTTCCGCATCATCACCCCCGAGGTTCTGCTGGCAATCGATTTCCTCTGGTCGGTCGACGCCCTGCACGCGCCCCACGAGGCACTGCGCGTGTGGCAGGAGGTAGTCGAGGAAGGGCATCGGGTGTTCGCGCCTGGCTACACCCCGGAGACGCCCCAGCAGCCCGCTCCGGCTAAGGCCTGGCACCCGCCACTCCCGGCCCCTGCAATTACCGGCATCCACGGGGCCGTCGCGGAGGCGGCTGATGAGTCCGGTTGCGCCCTGTACTCCATCCGTCCGGTGCGGGGCGAGGATGTGCGACCGGATGGCCGGGTCGTGACCCGCGAGCACAGGGAGGCGACCGAAGCTGTCGCGTCGATCAATGAGGGGGAGGCCTTCGGCTTCGATGCGGAGGGCATGACGCTGTTCCTCGAGCACGAATGGGACGCCTGCCTGCGCCTGAACCGCGACTGGCATACGGGCGCGGCCCGAACCAGTCGCACGGAGGCGGCGCTTCGCTACCTGCGTCTGGGCGTGGTGAACGTCGCCTCCGGGCGGGCGGCCCAGGTCGCCTCCATGGTGGAGCGAGGCCAACGCTGGGAGCGTGCGGGTCTGCATGGACAGGCCGCGCCGGACGCGATCCTCGGTCGTTGCCTCGACGACGCGGCGCATACGGCGCTGCGGGATCGGCAGATGGAAGATGCGGATCAGCAGGCCGATGTGGAGCGGGCGATCGAGGCACGGATGGATGCTCGCTATGCCCGCCGCAGTGGTCTCGGGGAATCCGCCGGGCGCATTCGCCTGGCCCGCCAGCGCATGAAGCGCGAGCTGCCCCGGCTGCGGGCACGGATGCTGGCACTGGAATCGGCCGTGGACGAGGGCCTGACCCATGTGGACGGAGAGGCGGTCTTCTCGGCCCTGTCCCGGTTCTCTCGCGACTGGAAGGAATGGCGTCGGTTGGCGCTGGATGGGGATAATGCCGCGCATCTGGCCCCGCTGTTCCTGCGCATCGAGGCCTCTGTTCAGGCGGATCTGGCGCGGGTTCTGGCGGAGCCGGAGGCCAACGCGCTGCGGTTCCTGCTGGGGTTCGGAATGGCGCTGTCGTACCGCAACGCTGAGGCTCGGGCGGCTCAGGCTCGGCAGGCGTCCGAGCGGGCTCGTCAGGAGCGGGAAGGCTGGCGGCTGGGGGATGCGCAGTTTGCGCTCCCGGGGTTTGGCTGATCGGGCTGGAAAATCGATAGATGCCCCGGCCTCGGTAGACTGGAATTCCAGTCAACGGAGCCGGCCCGAAGCCGGAGGAGAAATACAATGCTGCTCAATCAACCTTCCAATGAAACCGACACCCTGTACGCTGTTCCGATGCGCAAGGGGGGCTGCCTCCAAGGCACTGTTCATGTGTTCGCGGCCAGCGCGGATGAGGCGAATGCCCTCGTGCTGCGCCCTGAATATGCCGATGCCGTCGATGCCGCCGTGCGGGAGCCATTCTCCGATACCTCTACCGTCGTTGCGGCGCAGGCATGGGAAGTCACCGACCGCTATGAGGTTGCCGAGGTGATGGCTACGACGGGGCAGGACATCCGCGCGAAGGCGCTGGAAGAGCGCCTCGAAGACGAAGTGAATTCGCTGCGTGACATGCTGCTTCAGGATGACGACAGTTTTGCTCGGGACCTGGTGCGTGGCTACCTTGAACGCCTTACCACCGGAGAGTTGTTAGCGACGACACAGGTTGAGGAAGACCTCGAGGATAAGGTGCAGGGCTGGCTGGATGAAAATGACCCCGAGGGTACTTCCTGAGCCTTCGGGGCGCCGGGGTAATCCAAAACTTCGACTGGGCCGCGCTTTTCGATAACCTGGCCCTGCAACAAGACGAACCGCCCGCGTCTTCCACGGGCGGCGGATGCCCGGCCCGAAGCCGGAGGAGAAAGACCGATGAACAACACATCCCCCACCGCCGCGTCCGACACCATGTGGTTCGTGAACTATTCGGACACAAGCCCCGGTCGCACGACCAACGTGAAGCTCTTTCCCTCACTGGAGGACGCCCGTGCCTTCGCGCACGCCGTTCCGGGGCGGGCCGGCTACATCCTGATGATCGAGGGGGATAGCTCGGTATTCTCGGTCGCGGAATCCTGCGAGTTCGTGGAGTTCTTCGGGAACTTTGAGCCGAGTGCCCAGGAGGGGGCGCGGATTGAGGCGCTGGTAGGGAGTTCGCCCCAGAGCTTCCAGACGGTGGCGGCGTAACCCGGTGGCCGGCATGACTCGTGCGCGCTATTACGCCGGGATCGGATCGCGCGCAACGCCGACCGAGGTTCTGTCCGTGATGCGGGAGGCGGCCCAGGCGCTGGCGGGGCGTGGGTACATCCTGCGCTCTGGCGGCGCGGTGGGTGCGGACAGCGCCTTTGAAGGCGGAGCGGATCTGGACGGTGGCCGGAAGGAGATCTTCTACGCAGAGAGTTCGATCCCGACATGGGCCTTTGATTCCGTAGAGCGCTACCACCCGGCGCCGAATCGCCTGACCGCCCGTGCCCGGCGGCTGATGGCGCGCAATGCCATGCAGGTCCTGGGCATGGGCGGCGGGGAGCCGGTGGCGTTCGTGCTGTGCTGGACGCCCGGCGGGACCGGGAAGGGTGGTACCGGCCAGGCGCTGCGGATTGCCACAGACTACGGCATCCCGATTTTCGATCTGGCCCGGCCGGAGGTGATGGCCCGAGTGAACCGTTTTCTGGCGAGGGCGCGGCGCTCGGCTTGAGGGTGTGAAACTCGACGAATGCGCGGATCGCGCTACGATGGGCACTCCCTACGGAACCGGCCCGAAGCCGAACAGGAGCCCTGTCATGGACCTCAAATCGTACGATTTCCCGTCGCTGCCGCAACTGGCTGACTACCTGAGCGAGTCGCCGCTTTCGCACCGAAACTTGCGCCTCTCTGATCGCAGCACCTACATCGGCGATGGCCGCCTCGTGGGCAGCTATGGCTTTGACTCCAGCCTGTATGCGATCACGCACGAGATCGCCCACGTCATCGATTTCTATCGTCGGGGTGAAATGGATCGGTGCGGGGTCTTCGCCTTCGGTATGCGGTTCCCGGAAGTGGAGATTATGGGGCGCCCCATCGCACAGCCCAAAACCACGCGCGGCCTTCGCCGCGAGTTGCGCGTCAGCGCGATTCAGGCCCACCTCCTGTTTGGGGTGCTGGAATGGCCCACGGACTTTCTCGACTTCATGCTTGATGCGGCGGATACCCTCGCGGTCGGGGCAATGGCACAGGAAGACGCCATGCTGATCCCCGCCCGCCGGGGTATCACGCGGTTCTGGCGGTCCGAGAGCGATCGGCATTGGCGCCTACGTTCACGCACGCGACCGCATTGGTGCAGCGAGGAAGAGTCGCACGCGCTGCACCAGTCGGTGGCCACCTACCGCCAGGATCGCCTCGAGTATGCGCTGAAGTTCATGGTCCGCGACTACCTGAATGATGCACCGGAGCGCGTGCTTGCGGACTATCGAGCCGCCATGGAAGACCCGCTTTTCAAGCAGGCCGGTCAGGAGGTCTCGCATGCCGCGGCCTGAGTCCTTCGAGAACTGGCTGGTGGAGGAGGCCGGGTACCTGCGGGTGCGGGCGCTCCCGGATGGCAGCTATGCGGGGCTGGTCCCTCTGCTGTACACGGTGGGGTTGTGCGTTGGGGTTCAGGAGGGCGGGTACACCCATCGCTACTGCTATGAGGACCCGGCACTGGCGCAGCAAGCCTTGGACACGCTGGAGTCGTCCGATGCCGAGCCACTGGATGGATGGGTCGCCCGGCGGGGGTGATCTTGCCCCCGAAAATCGACAGATCCGCCCGATCCGCTACGCTGTACCCTCAATCAACGGAACCGGCCCGAAGCCGGAAGGAACAACACCATGAGCGCAAACATGATCGGATACATCCTCGTCGGCCCGCAGCGCCTACGTGAGGTGGCCTCGTTTAATACCTACGAACTGGAAGCCATGCGTCAGGCGGTCGAGCGTGTCCGCACCAATGTGCTGGAGTTTGAGCAGAACCCGGAGTCGGAGCTGACGGAGGATGATTTCCCTGACGAGTGGCACAACCTGGTGGAGGACGCCTCCGAGTGTGAGGGTTCTTTCGCTGGCCTGATCCCGGATCTGTTCCGGCAGGCGTCCGAGCCAACCGACCAGGACATCCGTGACGAGCTGGATCGGGTTGCCGATCTTTGGCACAGCGCCCGGATGGCCCCGGATACCATGACGCGTTCTTTCAATGACGGCACCGACATCCTCGCGGCTGGGGATATGTCCTACGGCGATGAACCGATCGGCCCGGGGTACGAGGCCATGCGATCACTGGACCAACACCCGCTGATGTCCTTCCTGGGCATCCGGTAGTGCCCGAGTTTCGGCAAGACGGCGGGCAGGCGCGTATCCTGTCCGTCGTTCATCACTGCCCGAAGGACCGGGAGGCAACCAATCATGGATGATGTCGTACTCGACCCCCAGCAGGAGACCGCCGCGCAGATCGTGGAGGGGCCTGCACTGATTTTGGCCGGGGCAGGGGCGGGCAAGACCGCGACTCTGACCGAGCGCACCGCGCGCATGCTGGAAAGCGGCCACCACCCCGAAAACCTCCTGATGCTGACTTTCTCGCGCAAGGCGGCGCGGGAGATGTACGCCCGCCTGCGGGACCGGCTGGACACCCAGGACCGCAAGGCCCTACCTACCATCGAGAATTTCCACTCCTTCGGTTGGAAGCTGCTTCAGTCGAACCCCACGCGCTGCCAGCGCAAGTCGGGCGTAAGTCTGATGGACGCCAACGACCAGAAAAAGGAACTGCGGCGTCTGCATAAGGATCTGGCGGACGACGCGTTCCGCGAGGACGTGCCGGTCAAGAAGCTGATGACGGTCCATGATGTGCTGTCGAATGAGGGCATCATCCTCGGCGACCAGTACGCCCGAACCGGGGACGAGAACCCCGAGCGCCGCCAGCGGATCATGGCCCTGTTGACCGCGCAGGGCATTCGTCGCGCTCACTGGGGGCGACTCAACGACATCCTGCGCCGGTACGAAGAAAACAAGCGCATGGCGAACACCGTGGACTTCGGGGATCTGGTGGCGTTGCCAGCGGCAGGCCTTTCCGCCTATCCGGAGTGGGCCGCCAAGCTGGAAGAGCGCTTCACGCACATCGCCGTGGACGAGGCCCAGGACACCAACCGCATCCAGTACGCGATGCTTCGGCTGTTCTCCTCGCACAACAACGTAATTATGGTCGGTGATGATGACCAGTGTATCTACGAGTGGCGCGGGGCGGCTCCGAGCAACCTTCGCACTTTCCGTGACGAGACGGAGGCCGCGATCGTCCGTCTGGAGCGCAACTACCGCTCCACACCCAGCATCGTCTCGGCCGCGGCGCGGCACATTGCCTGCAACCAGACCCGGATCGAGAAAAGCCCCTACGCCGAAGGTCGGGCGGATGGCGACCCCCCGGACGGGCAGCAGCACCCGGACGGCGTTGCGATGGCGAATGCGATCGCGCAGGACATCCGTGAGGCCATCGATTCCGGAATCTCGCCCAAGCGCATCGCGATCCTGTACCGGGTGAACAAGATCGCTCGGGTGCTGGAACCGGCCTTGATCGCGCGCGGCATCCCGTATCACATCGCCCAGGGGATCGATGTTTTCCAGACCCCGGAGGCGCAGCTTCTGATGGGCGCGGTACGGTTGGTGCAGAACCCGCAGGATTCGATGGCGGCGACCAAGCTCGCGCAACTGGTCAAGGGCCTCGGGGAGCGTTCTCTGAACGACATGATCGGGTACTCGGTGATCCATGACCTCCCGATCCTTGAGTGCCGCCAACACGTCAAACTGAGCAAGCCGGCCTTTGCCGCGGCCGAGCGTCTGTCCCAGATGATCGACGGACTCGCCCAGTGGCCGCCGCTGTATCTGGCGGAGTGGGCGCTGGACCCGGAGATGGGCGGCTTTCAGGACACGCTCAAGGAACTGTCGAAGACGGCCGACAAGCCTAAGACAATGTACGAGCGCCGCCTGACTACGATCATGTCGATCGAGGAGGCCATCCAGGGACGGTTCGGCACGAGCGACCAGGGGAAGGCGGACGCCGAGTACAGCCGGTCCGAGCAGTGGGAAATCGTGCAGGAGTTGGCCCTGGCCGCGCCGGATGAGGAAGCCGAGCAGGACGCAGTGACGGTCGCGACGGTCTTCCGGGTGAAGGGCCTCGAGTACCACACGGTGCATATCGCCGGCATGTCGGACGGGCTGATGCCGATGCGGCGCAGCAGCGACAAGCCTCCCATGTTCGACGAAGACGAGGACGAAGCGGCGCAGAACGTCGAGGAAGAACGGCGGCTGTCCTACGTCGCCGCGACCCGGGCGCGGGAGCGGCTGGTGGTGCATCATGCCGATCGGATCCACTGGGGCTACGACGAGGACTTCTTTACCCCTTCTGGCTTCGCGGACGAGATGGGGCTGACCTGGCGCGAGGTCGAGCCGGTCGGGGATGCCGGGGCCGGGGTGTCCGGCAGCCGGGAGATCGTCATGGAGGCGCTTCAGGAGGCTGCCGAGTCGGAATAGGGCCGGGCGCTGGAGTCCGTGCTCGAGAAATCGACGGGATGCGGTGTCCGGGCTAGGCTTTCCTTGAACCGTCAAATGGAGATCGAGATTGAACCAGCAAAGTGACCCGCTTATGCGTCCCCGAGAGGGCTGGCAAACACGCCACCGGGGCGATCAGCGCGAAGAATACGAGATCTATCGTGCCTCTGCGGAGCAGCTTGGCTGGCCGGTCAAATCGTTTGACGAGTGGCTGGGCTCCTGATGGATTTCGCCTCAATGCTTGAATAGCAGAAGGGACTCTAATGGCAGTCAACAAGCCAAGATCATGGGCGGTCTCGAAGAGGCCGTTACCGGGCCGGATGAGGCGTTCATTTATCACTTCCCCGAACTCTACGGCTTCCCAAAGTCGACCCTGACGCAACTGGGCAGCGGCACCGGCCGAATCGTTCACCCCCGGGAGCGGTTCGATGTTGCCCCCGAGGACGCCATTCGGGTGGCCGAGGCTATCGTCGACGGCACGATCGCGAAGTATCGTCTGGGTCCGATTTCAGGCCGGGTCCTTACCCGTTAAGTCGCCTTCGGGCCCATCTTTCCCGTCCGGGTTCCCTCGAGACATCGATTCGAGCTTCCGTTAGGCTGTTTCTAGGTCGGGGTCTTCATCCTCCCGCCCAATCCTCTGCATCTGCTTTGCCATCAGGGAAGCGGCCGGATCGCCCTTCGATTCGTTTTCCTTTCGCTGCTTCTCTCGCGTTTCCTCGCTCGACATAACCGCCTCCCTTCTTTACTTTTCGGCATCCTTGCCACGCCCACATTCAGGCGTGAATTCCAATGGTCGGAGGGTCAGCACTGATAATGATGGCGGTCCCTTGTTCGCTGCAACCATACCCTCTCGAGCGTGATTACCATCCTAACTGTCTTCCACGACCTCGTTCAGCCCGCTGCGTTACAGACACCAACTTCTGAGAGCCGGTGATTTCCAGGGTCTTGCCTGTTCCATCGGACCCAGGCCGTGCATATTGCAACCACACCCCCCTCTGGGGCGTGCTTTCCACGAGTCCCGGATCGGGGCTCGCCAATACACAATCACACGGTTCCAACCACGTCCCCCACAGGGGCGTGCTTTCCACGAGGCCTGACCGGGCGCGGCCCGGCGATCTATCCGGTGGTTCCAACCACGCCCCCACAGGGACGTGCTTCCCACCGCCGGGTCCGTGGCTCGTTCATCGCCGCCCTCCAGGTTCCAACCACGCCCCCACAGGGACGTGCTTTCCACGTCGAGCGCGGTGTCCAGAATCGGGTGTAGGCGCTGTTCCAACCACGCCCCCACAGGGACGTGCTTTCCACGACAAGACGGAGATGAGTGATCTCCCGTCCGATTTGGTTCCAACCACGCCCCCACAGGGACGTGCTTTCCACCGGCCCTACTGCTCGAACCTCCTCCAGGACGGCTTGCGTTCCAACCACGCCCCCACAGGGACGTGCTTTCCACCATCTCCGAAGCTCGGCGGTCGCGGCCGCATCCCCGGTTCCAACCACGCCCCCACAGGGACGTGCTTTCCACAGACCGCTCCACAAGCCCGCCCCGACAAGGCCTGAAGGCCCGTTTTGCGAGTGGTCCGCTCCCTGTTGCCCAGGAGTTCCATCGATTTTCCCTCGATGCCCCGGAAACCCGCACGGCAACGCCCGCGAGCGCTCCCCGGGGTTAAGACCACCACCGGAGCGCTCGCAAGGCATCGGCGGACTTACCTACTTCAGAGCTGATCCGTCATTGGTGTCCAGATGGGTTGAACCCGATCCTGTCGCCAGTAGGGCGGAGACAGGGCCCCGGTCGAACGCAGGAACCCGCCGGGGTTGTTCGGCAGGGCACGCTGGCTCCACTGGTTTTCAGCTTCTGGATCAGACTCCACGGCCCACCCCGAGATTCGCCCGAAGCCCTGCCGCCGCAGAGATCCCAGGCCATTAACCATCCCCAGAAGCTCCTCGATACGCTCGCGGTTCCCGATGCACCAGGCCGAAACCTCACTGATCTGCCGGTAGGTCCGGTCCAGGACGGCCCCCTTGTACATGCCGGTACCCGTGGCAATCGCATCCACACGCCCTTCCCAGTGTCCGGCGTTGCGCCCGTCGAGCAGGGCAGGCACGTCGGTTTTCTTCGTCTGCTGGCGGGTCTGGAGTGGGCTTTCGTAGCGCCGGAAGATCCAACTGGCCTTCCAGACGCTCCGGTCCGCATCGAACGCCAGCGGCAACGACTCCTGCGCCTCCAGCGGATCCTCCGCTCCCTCCATGCGGGCGCGCTCGACTATGGCCCAGGCCAGAATCCCGTCGAGTGCGATCGGTCGCTCGGGCTCGATCATCAGCCCGTGCATCCGCCCGGTAATGCGCAGGGGCTCCATCGTTTCCGACGCCATCACGCGGCCTTCGCCCATTCCTGGATCTCAGCCGCCGTCAGTGCATCCGAGTTCGCGTAGGACGCCCAGGCGTCCAGACGCTCGGCCACTGCCGGGTTGTCGCGGTTGAGTCGGAGCTGCCCGCCGTCGCGGGTGAACACCAGGCCCGCGTCCTCACCGTCACAGGACATGCGGATCGAGGACAGGTCGTAACGACCGAACCCCTTCACCTTCCAGCCGCCCAGGTTCGGGAAGCGCTCGACGAAGCGTTCCAGCGCCGCCAGCAAAAGCCCATCCTGCACTTCGCTGCTGCTGGTGGTGGTCCCGATCCGAAAAGAGAACGGCATGCCCGCCAGCACGATCTCCGTGGCATTCCATCCCTGCACGCGATCCCCGCGCTCCTCATCGCCGTTGCTACGGGTGCGCTGATTATCGAGCCATTCCTGAGCGGCCGTCTCGTAGTCCTCGATCCGCTCGGCGGCTTTCGGATCGGAGAACTGGAGGATGTCGTCCATACGGCGGAAGTAGATCACCTGCGTCAGTGGCAGGCGCTTTTCCCGCCCCATCGGATCCACCACGGCATCCTCGCAGGCGGCCGGCACATCGATGCTTGCGACCGTCTCGGGCACCAGGGCCCAGGCGGTATCGGTGAGAAAGCGGGACTCGACCATTTCGGGGCCGCCCCCGAACAGGCCGATGAACGGGTGCTCCCGGCGCTGGTGCAGCGCGCTCAGACTGACGGAGCTGCCCTTGTCCGGCCGCCCGTCGGCGGTCCCGGCGCAGACCGTGTGATAGGCTGGCAGAGTCAGATTCTCGCCCTTGGCCTTCAGCGCTTCCATCAGGACATCCGCGCCGGCGCGGCGGATACGCCCCCGGATCGAGTTGCTCGGGATGACCGGGACCCGGCGGGTATGGGTCTCCCCGGAATCCGGGTCGCGGCTCACGACCGTCAGTGTTTGCGTGCCGGTGACTGGCATCGTGGAATTCCCGCTCTCGATGCGCCGATCCTGACTGGCATCGGTGATGTGCAGCGGGCTGGTTGTGTACAGCGTTCCTTCGAGTCGAATCATCTCAAGTTCCTTCTTCAGTGGCTTTCAGTCTTTCGGTGGGTTCAGGCGGTCGAACTTGAACCGGGGCGGTTCGTCCAGCGCCTGGGTCAGGACGTATTGGGCGAACCACAGCTCGCCGGGGCCCAGGGCCTCATAGGCGCGCACCAGGTCCTCGGGAAGATCGGCGTACCACGCGCGCGGGCCATCGAATCCGCCCATCGATGCCTGTTCGAGCTGCTGCCCCAGTCGGTAGAGCCGCTTGTCCGCGGCCGTTCTCGGAAACAGTGATTCCAGGCGCTCATCCGTGGCCGCCTCGCGGTAGCGATCCAGCACCGGGCGTCGGACCAGGAGGGTGTCGCGACCAACACGCAGTTGCAGGACATCCGGTGACAGGCTGACCGGTGCCTGCCAGATCAGATGTTCCCGTTTCCGGGTAGCGAGCGCGATGACCAGCGGCCCCTCAAAGTTCTGTTCGAACGCCCAGCGGATGTGCGCCTTACGAGTCACCCGCCAGGCCTGGCCGCGTTCGCCCTCCGCTTGATGCACCAATACCCCCTGCATCTGCGTCATCTGGGCGGCTTCAAGAAAGGGCCCGCACCAGCCGCAGATCCAGTTGCCGACCCGGTCCAGGGTCGCGGGGCCATCGTTGAATGTCGCGCCGAACTTCTGCTCGAAGCGCGGTTCTCCGGCGGCCACGGCTCCGCCACACAGACGACAGGTACAGGCCTCGGGCGCCGGGCCCCCGATAGGCTCGAGCCCGGTGGCCTCGGCCAGCATCCGTGAGGGGCTGGGTACGGCCCTCATGCCGCCACCTTCCGGTCCTGTGCCCGGCGCGGTTGCAGGATGCGCCCGAAGCCGCGGGCGGCGAGGGACCCAACATGCCACGGCCCCTTGATCTCGAGGGCGGCATCCATCTCGATCTCGTGCGGTCCTACCCCGACCATGCCGCCCGCGATCGGGGTCGCGAAGGTCTTTTCGCTGGGGCGGATGTCGTAAATCGCCTCCTCGACGCCCTCCGGCAGCGGGCGGCCGAGCAGGGCGCATTGCGCTTCGAGTCCCGCTAGGATCTTGCGTCGAATTACCTCGGGGTCCGACGACGCGCCGCGCTCGCGCTGGTGGCGCTCGGCGATCATGTGGTTTACCAAAAATGTCTCCGGTCGCGGAGCGACGCGCAGTTCGCAGTAGCCCGTGTGGGTGCGATCCGCCAGCGGGTGCCCCTTCGATTCACTGAGCAGGTGAGTGATCTTCCAGGTCTCGCGGCGCAGCATTGCAACCGCCTGCGGCCCGATGGCTGAGAGCACCAGTTGGGTCTGGTCGCCGTCACCGGATTTCGACGAAAACCGAAATGGCGAGAGCCCCTGAAGCGGCTTGCCATCGGGGCCGTAGTGGAAGATCTCCGGCGGGATCTGGAATTCGCCTTCATCGGGTACGAGTGAGGCGAGGATCCGGCGATAGGCGGCGGGCGGTTTGCCCGGCCAGAGCACGGTGTGTGCGAAGTACATTGGAACCTCCTTGTTGTCAGCGTTTCCTACCGTAGTCCAGAGCCTGTATGCTGTAAAGTAAACATGGTTTGGTTTATACAGGATGCAAGGATGCAGATTCGACTCAAGTACAGCCCCGAACGCCTCACCGACATCCCCGCCACCGGGCAGAGCCGCTTCTTTCGGGAGCGCCTTCACGCCGCGGCGCATACCGCCCGCCGCCGGCGGTTGCCGGCTGTGGGCCTTGACTCGATTTCCATCAATCTCGGGGCACGGGATCTCGCCGTGCTGTCCGGTCTGCGCCAGGGGGATGAGCCGTGGTCCGAGGTACTGAGCGAACTCCTGCACGGCCACCTGAATCAGCCGGGTGGGGAACCACGTTCGAAGCGAACAGAGGCCGCGGATCGGAGGGCGGAAGGCCCGGACTGGATGCGCCCGGAGCAGGGACGTTTCTATGCTCCGCTGGCCGAGGGGTTGGCGGCCAATGCGATCTTGCTGGCGGAGGCAGCCACCGGTACCGGCAAGGGCCGCGCGGTGGCACAAGCGGTGGAGGATGCCCTGGCCGCCGGGCGCGAGCGGGTGGTGGTGTGCGGGCCCACGCTGGGCGTGCTGGCGGCACTGGCGCGGGAGTTCGGATCCTGCCCAGGGCTGAATCGACCCATGCAGTTCTTTCTCGGCGCGGCACAATTCTTCCATGCCGGCCGCGCCCGCCAGCTCGCCTCCTTGATGCAGTCGGGTTCCGACCCGGAGACCCAGGCCTCGGGTTCAGCCCTGCTGCAATGGCTGGATGCAGGTGCGCCGGCGGGGCGAACCGACTCGACCGCAGCCTTCGCGTCGGTTGAAGGACAACCGGTCTCCCACCTGACCGATGATCTCGCCACGCTGCTGCCGGATGGGTACGGGGTGGAGGAATTGGAGCTGTCGGCGGAGGAGATCGGAGGCGACGCAGAAAGCGAAACCGATCCGGGGATTCGGGCGGCAATGGCGGCACGGGATCTGGAAGGGGATGCGCCGATCGTGTTCTGCACGCACGCGATGTACGCGCTCCACGCCCGAATGATCGGCCTCGAGCGCTACCTGTTGCCGCCTCACGAGGTCCTTGTGCTTGACGAGGCCCACCAGTTCGAGGAAAACGCCAACGCCGTCCTGTCCCCGACGGCCTCGCTGGATCAGCTCCCGCGCCTTTTGCGCTCACTGCCCGCGGCGTTGTTGCTGAAGACGGGTAAGCGGGACCTCGAGGCGGTCGAAGAGGTCCTGAAGGATTTGCACAACCGGTTCCCCGAGCGGGGCGGGGAGATCCTGCTGTTTCCGGGCGATGATCGCTATGCGGCGGTTCAGGTTCAGGCGGGTCGGCTGCACCAGGCCGTTGACGCCCTCATCGGGCGCGCGGAAAGGGCCCGCCAGCACACGGCCGATCCCGGCCTTCTCGCGCTGCTGAAGCGGACACGCTCGATTCTCCGGGCGTCCCAGCGCGAACGGGCCCTGCTGCAACTGTCCTCATCACCGGTGCGCGGCTACCTGTCGCTGGCGGTGGGTGGTCAGGGGCTGCGGCGCCTGTTCGAGCGCATGTGGTCGCAGGTCGACGCGGCGGTGCTGATGTCGGCCACGCTTTATGTCCCGACACGGGATTCGCGGCGAGCCGACGTATCGGATACGCAGGGCTGGTATTCGGCGCGTCATCTCACTCAGGTTTTGGCGCTCCCGCGCGAGCGTCTGCGTACCCTCAAGCCCGTACGCCCGGACTGGGTGCGGGGCAATGTGATCGCCCATATCGAGCGCAACCCCGAGCGTCGACCGCCCAGCACGTCGGAAACTGACCCGGCAATCTACGCCGCACTGGTTCAGCAATGGCTGGACGATACGGCACGGGATCTTGCGCGGATCACGGAGGGGGCGGAGCAGGGGACATTGGTCCTGCTGACGGCCTACCGGGACATCGAGGGCCTGTCCGAACGTCTGGCCGATACGCTGGGCGAGCGTCTGATCGCCCAGGGCCCCGGCGCGCGGCTGTCCGCCCTTCGCGAGGCCTTCGTCGCGTCGAGCCGAAACGGGGAGCGTCCGGTGTGGCTCGCCACCGGTGCCGCATGGACCGGGATCAACCTGACGTCGGAGGGTTTGAGTCAGGTGTCGGATCTGGTCATCGCCCGTTTGCCGGTGGGGCTCAACCGCTCCATTTCCCAGGCGGCGCGCAACCGGGGGCGGGCGAACTTCGAGTCCAAGGCGGCCGAGACCTACTGGCAGACCGCGCAGGGGATCGGGCGCATGGTCCGTTCAGAACAGGATACGGATCGGCACTTGTGGGTACTGGACCCGCGCGCCGTCATCGAGCCGCTCTATACCCCCGTTCGCTTGCTTCTGGAGTCGTACCGGGTGTCGGACGGACCCCGAGATAGTGACTGCTCCCCGCCCTAAGCGCTGACGCGCCACGGGCGAGGCTTCCCACTTCTTAGGCAGCAACCGGCGACATGCCGGATTTACGCGAGCCTCCATGGGCAGAGACGGACAGCCCTTCCGCCTTCAAATGGATCAAGCCCTGGTGCTTGATGTTCAGTGCCGCATTGATGTCCCGGTCGTGCTGTGTGTGACAGGCGGAGCCACCATCGAGACGCTCAAGGCTTATGTGCAGGGGCAGAAGACACCCGAATAGGGCCGCTTGCGCGGCCCCCGCTTACCTCCCCGCCCGAGTGGGCGAAGGTTCACGCGGATCTTTGCTGAAAGAAATCGACAAGCGGGTGCACCTCGATAGACTGGTCATCCATTCATTCGGAACCGGCCATGGTTTTCAACGAACGATGGGAGGATGCGTAAGGATGCGACCAAGGAGGACGGCATGACCATGCCCCAGACGATTTACCTGCAAGGCGACCCGGAGGCGTGCCCGGAGGTGACGTGGTGCGTGGACCGGATCCACGACACGGATGCGGCGTACATCCACGAAGATCGGCACCGGGCGCTGCTGGAGGCCCTGCAAAACGTGATGGGCCACCTCGACACCCCGATTGGACGACGCCGGTTGGGGCTCGATCCCAATGAACCCTGGCTGCGCGGCGCGCGGGATCGGGTCGAGTCCGAACTGCGGGCTCAGGAAACCCTTGAGGGTCGCTGAATATGCTCTCCCCTGAATTAACCTGGATTTTGGTTGGCTTTATCGGCCTGCTGGTCTTTCTGGTGGTCGGCGGCATGGTGCTCAAGCATTTCGTTCGAAAGGGTTCCATCAGCGCTAGGAGCATCACCCGCGATGACCGGAGCGCTCCGCTTTTCGACGAAACGGACAAGAACGAGGACGAGTACCTGTACTACTACCGGGATGACGACTGATCCGGTTGACCGCCGCGGGCGGCGGATGTCCGGCCCGAAGCCGGTGGAGATCGACCATGAATCACGAACTGGCACTGGAGAGCACCGTCATGGATGACACCGTGGAGCTGCCCACAGGCTTCAAGCACCCCCGCGACTGCACTGTGGATGAACTGGCGACCGCCTGTGAGCGCCTGAACGCCTCCTACCGCGCCGGGCAGCCCCTGGTGCCGGATGCGGTCTACGATCACCTGTTCATCGCCACCCTGTCGGAGAAAGACCCGGAGCATCCGTTCCTCAAGGCGGTGGAACCTGAGGGGGAAGCCTTCGAGGGTGATACGGTCAAGCATGACACCCCGATGCTCTCGACCGACAAGGCCTACACCGAGGACGAGCTTCGCCGCTTCCTTGGGCGGGTCGAGGTCGCTGCCGAGGCGCTGGGCATCCGCTCCGAAACCCTGACGTTTCGGATGACCCCGAAGCTGGATGGCATTGCCGGAATGCAGCGCCCGGATGGCCGCCTGGTCACACGCGGCAACGGTTTTGCCGGAGCCGACATCTCCCACGCCTTTGAGCGCGGTCTGCGCACGCCGGATGGCTCGATGGAGCCGGGCCCGGGCGAGCTGGTGCTGGAGGAGATGTTCTTTCAGGACGAGATTCGGGTGGCCTTCGGCATGCCGCATCCGCGCAATTTCGTCGCGGGGTTTGTCGGGGCCGATACGGTCAAGCCGCATCATCAGAAGGCGGCGGATGCTCAAGCCATCATCTTCTTCCCCTATCGCCAGCTTCCCGCGTGGCAGGCGTCGGCCGCCGTCGTGATGGCAAGCTGGCAGGAACGCATGGAGGCGCTGCGTCAGGCCGTGCCGTACCGCACGGACGGGGTTGTGCTGGAGGTCACGGATGAGACGGTGAAAGCCCACATGGGCTCCACATCCCACCATCATCGATGGCGAGTCGCGCTCAAGACCAAGGGCGAGGTCGCTCATGTCCGTGTGCGCGACATTCGCATCCAGACCGGGCGCACTGGGCGCATTACCCCGGTGCTTGAGTTCGATCCTGTGCTTCTGACCGGGGCGCGCATCTCGAACGTGACCGCCCACACTGCGGCTAATCTGGCCCAGCAGGGGCTCGGGGTCGGGGCCGAAATCGAGATCAGTCGCGCGGGCGACGTGATCCCGAAGCTGGAGCGGGTTCTGGAACCGGCGTCTGAACCGATGACCGTGACCCATTGCCCGTCCTGCGGACACGAGGCTGAGGTCGAGGGCGAGTACGCGGTATGCCCGAATACCGTGGGCTGCCTGGCCCAGGCCGAAGCGCGGCTACGCCACTTCTTTCACGTCATGGGCAATGCCGATCTGTTCGGGCCGAAGACCGTTGAGGTCTTGGTCGAGAACGGGCATACGGATCTGCGCGGTTTGTTCGATCTGAACGCTGTGGCCTTTGTGAGCATGGGGTTCGGCCCCGGTCAGGCCTCCAACCTCGTGCGGGAACTGGCGCGATGCCTCCGAGAGGCTGTGCCGGACTGGCGATTCCTGGCCGCACTGGGTCTGCGTCACCTCGGGCGCGGCGACTCGCGCAAGCTGCTGGCGGTCTACCCGCTGGAGTCGATCACGAACCTGACGGCCGAGGACATCGCGGCGGTGGAGGGGTTTGGCCCCATCACCTCCGCATCGATCGCCGAACAGTTGCAGGAGCAGCGCGAGCGCATCGAGGCCATGATTCGTCTGGGCTTCAATCTGGAGCGCACGCCGCTGGCGGGCGAGGGCGCCGCGGCCGAAGGCCCGCTGGCGGGGCAGTCCATCGTGTTCACCGGCACCCTGACCCTCGGGAGCCGGGGCGAGCTGGAGGAGCAGGCGCGCGGACTAGGCGCGACGATCCAATCCGGCGTGAACTCCAAGACGACGATCCTGGTATGTGGTGAAAAAGCGGGCTCAAAGCGCAAGAAGGCCGAAGCCATCAACGAAAAAGCGGGCAAGGAGCAGGTTCGGATTCTGGATGAAGCGGCCTGGGCCGCCCAAATGGAAGGGGGCAAGTAAAATGTCGATGTACAACGATGAGAACGAAATCCGGTTCGACTTGGGTGCGGAGCCCGTTCGACAGGAATCCATTGACGGAGTGGTCGCCTCGCTTGAGGTCAGGTACAAGGCTCTGAAGAAGCGTTGCACCCTCATTCTGTGGCTCATGTTGGCGCTGGCCTCGGCACCAGGATCGATTCCCAAGGGCAAGCTGAAGGCCGCTGTTCTTTCGATGAAGATCCGGCTCGAGAATGCGCCGCAGAACGTGTCGCATGTCCACAGCCAGTTCGTCGAGGCCATGGAGGCCGCCAAGGAATCCGCGAAGACCGAGGTGGAGGGCTACATCCACGGTCTGAGTCTGCAAACCGGTCTTGAGTCCCTTCGGGAGCATGGGCCGCGGCTGCTGGAAAAACCGGACCGCGGGCCGGAAGACGAGCAAGGTTCCTAAACCCGGCCACTGGTCGAGGCCGGGGCTGCGATTCAGAACCCCATGGGGTCGTGGGCGTCGGTCCAGCTTTGCGGTCCTGGCATCTTCCCCGAAGGCACCCATCCGAGCCGCCTGAGCAGGTCGATGGCCTGCTGTTCCGGATCCGCCGGAAGCTCCTGCGCCGCCGCTGCATCGAGCACGACCGCGCCGCCAGGTGCCGGCGTCAGGCTGTCCGCCCAGACCGCCTGAGCGCGGAGGTGGCCTCCCTCCAGCTCCAGTCGTTCGATGCGAAGCAGGACGGCGGGCTGACCGTCGCGCGCGCACTGAATCGAGCGTCCGGTAATGGTTCGGTTCTGGATCTGCATACACCCTCCCTAGTGTTCAAGCATTCTAGTGTCAGGCGCTATCCGGGTCCGGCCAGGACGTGGTCTTCCCCCGAGCGGCGTGCTCGTGCGCCCGTCTTTCAATGAGCTCGAGCATCGCGGCCTCGCCGCCGTCTTCATCGGCCGCCTCCAGTTCATTCATCGTGACGATCCTGCGGACCTCGACGGGCGCGGCATCTGAAGTGGCCTTGTAGACCCCCAGTAGCATCTGACGGGGTGTAATGGTCCCCGTATGTGCGGTCATAACGTTCCTTGTCCTTTTGCAACTCGCTCTTTAGACCCTGCCACGCGTTCTTCAAAAAGTCGACGGCTCGGATTTCCGGTTTTTTCGCGGTCGTCCTTCAAGAAATCGACAACCGGTTTTCTTCGGGCAATCTGGAGTCATCTCAGGAACGGAACAGCCGGGATGAGCAGCTGGAAGGATCCAGCGCCAAAACAGGAAAAGCGCGCAGGGAGCGCAGGCCCAGGACGAGGCAAGGGAGACTAGGGCAGGAGCCCGGCACGGATGCACGGATCGCAGGGACGCGGTTCAACCCCAGGTGCGAAGGAGCGAAAAAATCGACAGCCGCACGGCATCGATCAACCTGGGGCCTTACAACACACCGGTCGCCTGTGGCGGCTGAGGCGAAACACCGGCGGCCCCGGCCAACTGGAACAGGGGTGGGATTGGCAGGCGAGTGCCCGAGGGATATGGCCCCGAAAACCCCTGCACCAAGGACTGCCGCCGGGCCATCGCGCCCATCTCCTCGGCAGGGCCAAGGGGAAACGCCACCTCACGGCGCCGCGCGTTGCAGGTGACAACGCACAATGCAGCGGTTGCTCATGGACATCAGCGACCCCGTACCGACGCCGGCACCGATCAGGACGATCAGGCCGGCGTTTTTTATGGGGCAGTTGTGAGCGCGCCATCCGCTTGCGCTACTTGAAGGTCCGGTCACGCCGCACTACAGTGCGCGCCACAGAGGGCCAGAGGCTGCCACCCTTAGCAATGGATTGCTGATCGATCGAAGTCCTGATTCCCCCATTCACGAAACTCGACACCCAACGTGTCGTGAGTAGTATTTGCGAGCGATCCAGAACCCCAATCAACCAATCGTCCTCAAGGAGGAGAGATGACTGCACAGGCGCTGGCTTACCACCCGACCTTTAATGCCGCTGAGGAATGCGAGCACCTTGCATCCCGATTTGGCGCCCCCCTGGTGCAGCCGTTGGTACGCTCGATCGTCGATGCCATCGGCCCCGAGGCCCTTGGCGCGCTGGAGGCCCCGAGTCCGCATACCAGCCCCCGGCACCAGGCGCGCTTTCTGGTGAAAGTGCTTGGCGAAGACAACGCACTGCGCGCGATCGAAGGAAGTATTCGCGAGCAGGAACACATTCGCCCGAAGCGCCACCTCTCGCTCTGCAAGTCCGCCTGATTTGCCCTCCCAGCAGGATATTACGATGACATCAGAGCGCTTGTTCTGCCTGGGCTGCCAGATCGACTTCCTGGTCGGCGATCCCCTGGAAGCTCGATGCCCCGGCTGCGGGCGTCACTACAGTGCGTACAGTGGACCCCTGGTGCGCGAGCGCTCTCTAGCTTTAGCCCTATGGCGTGAGCAGAACCCGCATGCCGCCTTTTCATCACCCCCCCCGCGCGGAGACCTCGGCGTTCAGGCCGAGGAGGAAGCGCGCCCTTGTGGTTGAGTGTTACAGAACGCTTGGTAAGCTGTAAGACATGGTGAAGCGCGCCTACAAATACCGTTTCTATCCGACGCCGGAGCAGGAAGTGCTTCTGGCGCGGACGTTCGGTTGCGTGCGCCTGGTGTACAACACCGTGCTGCGCTACCGCACGGATGCGTTCTTTGAGCGCCAGGAGAAGATCGCCTATACCGAGGCCAGCGCCTACCTGACCGCGATGAAAAAGGCCGAGGAAACGGCCTTCCTCAACGAGGTCAGCTCGGTGCCGCTTCAGCAGTGTCTTCGCCATCAGCAGACCGCGTTCAAGAATTTCTTCGCGGGCCGCGCCCGGTACCCGAACTTCAAGAAGAAACGTGCCCGCCAGTCGGCGGAGTTCACCCGTTCGGCGTTCCAGTACCGGGAAGGGCAACTGTTCCTGGCCAAGTGCCGGGAGCCCTTGAACATCCGGTGGAGTCGGACGCTTCCCTCCGAACCCACCAGTATCAACATCTCCATGGACTCGGCCGGCCGCTACTTCGTGAGCTGCCTGTGCGAGTTCAACCCCGAGAAGCGGCCCGTCACCCCGAAGATGGTGGGTATCGATCTCGGACTGAAGGACATGTTCGTCACCAGCGACGGGCATCGAACCGGCAATCCCCGCCATACGGCAAAATACGCCGCCCGACTGGCCTTGGCGCAACGACGACTGAGCCGCAAGAAACTCGGCTCGAAGAACCGTGCCAAGGCCCGACAGAAGGTGGCGCGACTTCACGCCAAAATCGCCGATTGCCGGATGGACCGCTTGCACAAGCAGTCCCGCCAGATCGTCAACGAGAACCAAGTGATCTGCGTCGAATCCCTGAAGGTGAAGAACATGCTGCGCAACCCGCATCTGGCAAAAGCCATCAGTGATGCGGGCTGGGGCGAGTTTGTCCGGCAACTGGCGTACAAAGCCGAATGGGCCGGGCGGCAACTGGTCGCCATCGACCCGTGGTACCCGTCGAGCAAACGGTGTTCGCACTGCGGCCATGTGGTCGACGCACTGCCGTTGTCCGTTCGCACCTGGACCTGCCCCGAATGCTGCACCGAACACGACCGCGACGTGAACGCCGCGGTCAACATCAAAGCCGCCGGGCTGGCGGTGCGCGCCCTTGGAGAGAATGTCAGTCCTGCGCCGTGATTGTGGCATGGGCAGTTCTCGATGAATTGGGAATCTCCGTCCTTTAGGGCGGAGAGCAGTCAACGCTTGTCCTCGTGAATGGAGCGTCAGACCCGACCGCACTTGAGGATCGACCATGACCCGGCACACACCACCTTCCGACGGCATCCCCACCACGATCCCCTCGGCCTTGCGTCAGGTGTTTTCGTATAGACCCCAGTTTGCGCTCGAAAAGATTCTACTGGGCGTCATTGTGCTGATTTCGATCCTGGTGGCTTTGATGGAGGAGCACGGCGCCGTCCTGGGGCTGGTCTTCGTCTGGTCTTTCTGGGTGTCGGCCGCCATGAATCCACAGGCCCGATGGACCTCATCCATCTCGCCCTGGAGGCACTTCGGTCGCCTGTTGTTCTATGTCGTCTGGCTCGGTGGCGTTACTGCGCTGCTGGCCTTGTATCGCCTTGTTGGACTGGTGTCCGCCTGACAGGCAAAACCCGTGAGGTGTGCCCGGAATTGACCGAGCCCCCTTGAACGGTATAGGGTTCAAGCCGCTTGGATGGCGGCTTTCTTGTTGTCGCACCCCATGAGCTTCCCTCCCCCTCGAACAAAGGAGTGTTTGGGTGGAATCGCAAACGGACATTGCGTCATCGCGGACAGGCTCAACGTCCGCCATCATTCTCGGTTTTGGCTTCGTTCTCTTTCTGCTCCTGATCCTGATTTGGATCGGGATGGATCGCTTGGCGCATGCGCAATCGCAGAAGCAGCAGCTGGTTACTTCTAATACGACGCTTCAGCTCCTTTACGAGGCACGCCACGCGGCATTAAACCGGACTTCCTACCTCATTCAGGCGTCACTCTCTCGGGAAGACGCCGACGCGTTCGAAGGCTTTGCGCAGGCGGATCATCGTATTGACGTATTGCACGACGCGTATCGTCAGTTGGTCGACTCCGAAACAGCCGCATCCGATGAGTATCAGGCCTGGCAATTGGCCCTGGCGGACACGGGATTCTCCCAGGGCCTCGCGCTTGAGCGGGCTGCACTGGGCGCGCTTCCGATCGAGGAACTGGATGCGTTCCTCCCACGTCACGCCGAGCTCGATGCGTTTTTTGGGGAGCTGATGCGGCGCCACGCCGAAGCGGCGGACTCGCTCCGGGATTCGTCCTCGTCGGACTATGCGAAGGCCATAGTGGCATTACCCCTTTTGGGCGGGCTGTCTCTGATCGTTGGGCTGCTGGCGGGGTGGCTCGTGTATCGCCGCACCGCCCGCTCGGAATCCGAACTCTTCCACGAGAAGGAGCGCGCCCAGGTGACGCTCCACGCGATCGGGGATGCGGTGATCACGACGGATCTGCGCGGGCATGTCGAATACCTCAACCCTGTCGCCGAGCATTTGACGGGGTGGACGCATGACGAGGCGGTCAACCACCGCCTGGACGACGTGTTTATGCTGATCGACGCATCCAGTGGCACCCGCATTTATCACCCCTTGACCGAGTGCGTCTACGACGGCATGGCCTCGGGCCTGCGGCATGACCAGATGCTGGTGTCGCGCACCGGCCAGCAGTACGAGATCGAAGAGGTCGCCTCGCCGATCCGTAACCGATCCGGTGCCATCATAGGCGCGGCCCTGGTCTTCCGCGATGTGACGCGCTCACGCTCATTGGAACGGGATCTGATCTGGGCGGCCCGCCACGATGAGCTGACCGGCCTTCCCAACCGAGCTGAGTTCGAGCGGCGCCTGCGCAAAATGGTCATCCATGCGCGTCGTAATGGGATCGATCACAGCTTGATCTATCTCGATCTCGATCAGTTCAAGGTAGTCAACGATACCTGCGGACACCCGGCGGGTGATGAGCTGCTCCGCCAGCTTGCGACGCAGTTCCAGGAGCGCTTGCGCAGCAGCGACGTGCTTGCCCGACTGGGGGGAGATGAGTTCGGGATTTTGCTGGAACGCTGCACACTTGGAGAGGCGGAGGCGATCGCGGAAAAGATCCGCGCATCCGTGGCCGAGGGCCGCTTCGAGTGGCAGGGCAAGGTCTTTACGGTAGGGGTCTCGATCGGTGTAGCCCCCATTGACCCCGACACTGGGGATGCCGAGCAGTTTATGAGCAAGGCGGACGCCGCGTGCTACCTCGCCAAGGAGGCGGGGCGCAACCGGATCCACGTTACCCATTCGGGGGACGAAAACGTGGCGTACTGCGAGGATCACATGCACTGTGTGCAGGCAATCAGCGAGGCCATCGAGGCCGATCGTCTGTGGCTCCACGGGCAGAACATCTGCCCGGTGTCGGGGAAGGGGAAGGGGTACACCGAGGTCCTGGTGCGCGTTCTGGACCAGAAAGGCGAGCTTCTCTCCCCAGGCACGTTTATCCCGGCCGCCGAACGCTTCGGGATCATGCCGCAAATCGATCGCTGGGTGATTCGCCGCGTGCTCACCCACATGGCGAACCCCGGAAGCGGGTTCAAGGGCCGCTACTCCGTCAACCTGTCCGGGCAGTCGCTATGCGACATCGAGATGCTCGACTTCATTACCAAGATCTTCCGCCACACACGCGTCGACCCCTCCCGGATCTGCTTCGAGATCACCGAGACCGCGGCCATTGCCAACCTGGACCAGGCCAGCCGCTTTATGAAGGAGCTGCGAGGGCTGGGCTGCCGGTTCGCGCTGGATGATTTCGGCGTAGGCATGTCCTCGTTTGGCTACCTGCGCGATCTCAAGGTCGACTACATCAAGATTGACGGGAGCTTCGTTCGCGATATGGCCGAGGACCCGATTCACCATGCAATGGTGGAGAGCATCCACCATATCGGGCATGTGATGGGCCTGGAGACGGTTGCCGAGTTCGTCTCCGACCCGCGCCTTCTGGTGTCACTGCGCGAGATCGGCATCGACTACGGACAGGGCTTTGGCCTGCATCGACCGGAACCGCTGGAACCGTCCCCGATGGAGGCCAAGCCGCCGGTCTGGGAACGCCCGGCCGCACTGTATGCCTCTTGAGGTCGATTTGAACGACCAACCCTCACGGCGGCACGCTGAGGATGTGCCGCCCTAGCGCTTACTGCGCACGGCACTCCAAGGACTGGAACCCAACGAGAAAGGATGCTCTCTGCTATGGCTCAACCCTGCTTTTTTGTCATCGACACCAACGTGCTGATGCACGACCCGACTGCCCTGTTTCGCTTCCACGAGCATGATCTGTTCATCCCGATGGCCGTACTGGAGGAGTTGGATCGCCACAAGAAGGGGCAAAATGAGGTGGCCCGCAATGCGCGCCAGGCCAGTCGCTTCCTCGATGATCTAATCCAGGCCGCCGGCCACCAGAACCTGCTCAATGGTATTGCGCTGTCCATGGGGGAGTCGGCCCTGTGCGACGAGCAACGCCCTACGGGGCACCTGTACTTCCAGTCGCGTGGCGACGAGTCGAATGTTCCAGACGGACTCGGAGTGGATGTCGCGGACAACACCATCCTGGGTTGTGCGATGGCGCTGTGTGAACGGAACCCTGAGCGCAAGGTGGCCCTGGTCACCAAGGACATCAACCTTCGAATCAAGGCCGCGGCGGCCGGGATCGAGGCGCAGGACTACCGGAACGATCACGCCGTGGACGACCTGGACCTCCTGCCGCGCGGGTCGGATGCCCTGGCGGCGGATTTCTGGGAGTCGCTGGAGTCCACGGTGGAGTCCTGGACGCACAACGGCAAGGACTATTACCGCGTGCATGGGGAGATTACCCGTGAGTTTTGCCCCAACCAGTTCGTGTATCTCGAAGGCGATCTGCCGCTAGACGCGATGGTGCTCGAGGTCGACCGCGACGCCCCCAGCGCCGTCCTCGAGGCCCTAAACCTGAATGCCATGGGGTCTTGGGGCGTGAAGCCACGAAATCGGGAGCAGGCTTATGCCTTGCGTCTCCTCATGGACCCCGAGATCGATTTCGTTTCCCTGGTCGGGGGTGCCGGCACCGGTAAGACCCTTCTGGCACTGGCGGCCGGACTCTCCCAGGTCCTCGATCGCAAGACCTATCGCGAGGTGCTGATGACCCGTGCGACGATCCCGGTAGGCGAGGACATCGGCTTCCTGCCTGGCACTGAAGAAGAAAAGATGATGCCCTGGATGGGGGCACTGATGGACAACCTGGAAGCGTTGGTAGACATCGATGACTCCAGCGGCGACTGGAGCCGTCAGGCAACCCACGACCTGATCGAGAAGCGCGTCAAGGTCCGCTCGATGAACTTCATGCGCGGCCGGACCTTCTTCAACCGCTACATCATTCTCGACGAGGCCCAGAATCTCACGGTCAAGCAGATGAAAACCCTGATCACCCGCGCCGGGCCCGACACGAAGATCGTGGCCCTCGGCAATCTGGACCAAATCGACACCCCTTATCTGACCGAGACCTCCTCCGGCCTGACCTACGTCGTTGATCGCTTCCGCGAGTTCGACCATGGCGGGCATCTGGCGCTGATCCAGGGCGAGCGTTCGCGATTGTCGGCTTTCGCGTCGGAACACCTCTAGCCCGCCACCCCACAAAAAACCCCCGACCCGCTTTCGCGGGGCCGGGGGGGGTGGGTTTGGCGGTCAGGCTGCCGATTCGTTGCAGTCGATCTTCTCGATGGCGTCCTCATCGCCCAGGTAATACTGATTGGGCATGTTGTCGTCATCAAGATCGAAGGAAACATTCTGAAGCGTCTGACTATCGGACATCATCTCACGGGCCTCTTCGGTTGAGTTCGCGTACACGCGAATCACGGCCGAGCAGGAGGCATCGTGCGTCACGATAGCCTCGTACAGACTGGCTCCGTCCTCCGGCTCGTTCAGCACCACTGGTTTCTTCGGGGGCTGAACGGGTGTTGCCGTCAGACCCCCATCGAAGTCGATGGAGCCACCCTTGCGCATGAACTCCAGGACATGATCGATGCCAATGACATCGATGTCGTCCCGGGTGATGCGCGTGACATGCCCGCCGAACTCATGCGGGCCGTGGCTTCTCGCACCAGTAGGCCGCCTTGATCTCGATGGCGTCGAGGCGGTCGGGCCCGGTGTTCTCGGGCTTTTCCAGGAGCGATTGCAGCACGTCGTGCCAATCGACCCCGACTTCATTGAAATCGATCTCCAGGGTTTGTGGATCGCCCGGATGAAGTTCATCGATCTTTTGTATCCGCCGCACCTCTTCCAGCAGGCGCTCCACCCACTTCGGGGCCTTCTCCGGTTCCGGATAGCAGTCCTGGAACAGGCCGATGATCTCCGGCAGCCTCTCAGGTTCGATGAACCAGAAGTCTACCGAGTAATCCTCCATGCACAGATAGTGCGACCCGTCGTGTGTCTTCTCGATGGTTGCACCCATCTCGCGGAGCACTCGATGATCCAGGTCGTTCAGAAGGCGATCCGGGATCGTCTGGAGGATGGTGGACGTTTCGTAGTTGTTCGCCATTGTGTTTCTCCTTGCTCTGGTCAAAAGCCGGCGGGATGGCCGGCGTAGGGTAGACCCGCCCCCCGGATGGGGGACGGGTGAAGGTCGGGTGCCTGGCTAGGCGACCGACGAAGGCGTTGCATCGCGTTCCCGCAGGACCGGCCACACCACCCGATCGAACTCAGCCGCTAGGGCCTCCAACGAAGCGGCGTTGTTGTCCAGCTCCACATCCACGAGGGCATCCTCAATGCCCGCCTCGGACGCATGAGAACGGATTTGCTCGCGGTCTTCACGATGAAGACGCACGACCAGGCCGCCCCGGTTGCGAACGAACTCGGCTTCGTTGTCGAAACGAACGTCCGAGATCACCACACCGGGCTTTCCTGCGGCAAAGGCCGCTTCGATCGCTCGATCGGCCAGGATCAGCCACAGGTTCGGATGAACCATGTGGCGTCCCCATTCCGTCCCGAGCGTTTGCTGCAACTCGCGCGAGCTTTTGCCAATCTCCGGGATCACCCGTTCCTTGTCCTCGTAATGATCGACGTCCGGGAAAAGGGCCCCGACCGCCGCCTTCACGGGGTCGGCAAAGGCGATCCGTTCGAACCCGCGCGCCACCAGGATCGACGCTGTGGCGTCTTTCCCGGAACGAGCCGGTCCGCTGATACCAATCAAAGGTATGGATGGTTCCATGGTGCTCTCCTAAAGGGCTCCTGTCGGAGCGTTGGGTGTGTCACGTTCGAGGTTCCGAACGCGCTTCTTCGGCACCGGGTGAGGATGCCTGCATGAAGACGGTGGGAGGGCGACCGGCGGGATCGCATGGCGCCTCAAGGGGCTGATTCCGCTGCTGGGTCCAGGCCCAGGTACTCGCGCCAGTAGACCTTCCCCGATTCGGTATAGAACCCCCACTTCTGCGTGCGGGGGCCGAACACGAACAGGCTGACCGGCGTGACGCCGGGCTCGAGCTCCAGGCGATGCCGGGTACCAGCGCGGCGCACCACGACGGTGCCCGGCCCGCGCCATACGCGGCGGTAGTGAACGGCATCCTCAGACGGGTGCTGGTCCTGACGCTTCGGGAAGATCTCCCAGTAGCCGCCCTCCAGGATGAGGCTTGCGGATGAACACGGGTGATCGTGCAGGTGCCGATCGTGATCGGAACTGAGAATGCGGTGGATCCGGACGCAGACCAGGCGGCCGACCCAGCGGTCCAGGATGCTGCCCACCCAGGCTCGTTGTATGACCGGCCGCGGATCCCGGGCGGTTCCGCCCAGCAGCCAGTAGCGCTCCATGTAGCCTTTGAGGTGGAAGTAGGGGGTGCGCTCGGCGCGACGGATCAGGTAGTTCTTGATGCGCTGAAGCATGATCGCTGACTCCTTTCAGCTGCTAGGGGATTCCTTTTCCCCATGAAAACGCACGCCCCGGCCTCGTTCAAATTCTTCCCGGCATGACGGGCGCCGGATTACACGGCCGATTCCGATTCGCGCGATTCCAGGGCCATGCGTCGGGTCTGGCGCCGGTTGGCGATAAAGAGGGCCGCAAAGAAGCTCACGAAGACATAAACGAGTGCCGGCACCCAGGGCCACTTGCTGAGATCCGTCGGCCCCTCCAGCCCATGCAGAACCGCCAGGTTCATTTTTCCAATGGCGGTCACCGTGAAGACTGTTACCCCCAGCGGAAGCCGGACCCAGGGGGTAATGACCCGGGACTGCCCCAGTGGCAGGACCGCCATCAGAGATACCAGCAACCAGGCGCGCAGAATGAATTCGCCGAAGTCGCCCGGCGCCATCAGCGCCCAGGGGGCGATCATGGCCACCAGCACGCCCAGAAACAGGCTGTACTCACTCAAACGCATGGATCGGGGGTTGTACAGCAGGGAGCGTCCGGGCGGCGCTTGCATAGCTTCTCCTTGGCCCTGGCATGCTCCCTATGCCCTTTGGCGGTTCGTGCAGTTTGGACATCGCGGATCTACAGCGTAGCGCATCCCCCCGGCGCGATGCCCGAAGGCCCATGGGAGGAGCGCAGACCCGCGCCGATTCGGCAGGGGTCCAGAAGAAGGGTAAGGCGGGCGTGCGCACAAGGCGCACATCCCGCTGTGGGTTTTAGTCGAACGCTGGGCAGTTGTGGCTGCCGTCGAATGACGACACCCGCCCCATCCAGGCCTGAGCCACGTTGTCGATGACCTGACGTCCTGCATCGGGCATGTAGTCACGCGCGACCCATTGACAGGCCTCGTCGTGGCTCCTCGGCTGTCGTGCATCGACGCGGACGATCGTGCGAGCGATCTCATCGGCTTCCGACATGACCGACCTCTCAAAGAGCCGCCTGGAACTGGGCCTCGAGATCACGCAGCAGAATATCCTGCGACTCGAATTCCAGGTCCATGTGCTTGGGGCGGGCACTGAAGCGGATACTGTCCTCTGTCACCCAGAGAAGATCCATCTCTGTCGTGTCATCCCAGTCCCACTCCGGCGAGAAGTCGAAGCGTTGCAGTGCGTTCAGCCCATGTTGCCGGCAGACCTGCGCCAACGTCTTCACTTCCTCCAGCATGCCCTCGCTGATCTCGACACGCCCGGTCAGGGGCATGTCGATCTCGTGCTTGGACTCGGGGTACAGCTCAATCGTAATGCTCTTCATGGTGCTTCTCCATTCAAAAGGCCCTTTGCCGCACCAAAGTGCAGCGCGGGGCGTTGGGGTCGAGGTTGGTTCGGATTACGCCGCCAGTGCGGCGGGTTCCGGTTCTTCCTGCGCACGGGGGAGCATGTCCGCAAGCCCGTCGCGGGCCCAGGCATCTCCGATGAATCCGCCACAGGTGTGCTGTTGATCCTCCAGGACATGCCAGACACCTTCGACCGGGTCGTACTCGAGGATATCGATGATGCTGACGAACACATTGCCGTTCATCGCATCCTCGATTTCATCAACGATGATCGAGGCGAGGGTTTCAGCGGCCTCGATAAAACCGCGTTCACGCGCGGAGGGCAGGACGCAGAAGGCGCCCGAACCGGACCTCCAGGCCTGATCCATCCACTCGCGGATCGTGGATTCAGCCTTTCTCAGATCACTGAACTGGATATAGCGGCCGACGCCCAGGGCCTCGGCAAACGCCGGGTCGAGCTCGACGTCGGCCGTACCCCAGGTCCTGTCGTGACGAAACCGTGTGAAGGCGTACAGGTCCGCGTCTTTGCGGCACATCTCTACCTGGTCGGATTCCAGCAGGCAGACACCCCCCAACCGTTCCCCGAAATCGGGCCACGTTCCGGTGACCGACAGCGATATCGGACCGGCCGAGGAGTGGTACGCATGTTTAAACGGAACGGCATACTTGTCACCGAATCCGCCTTCCGTCACGAGATCCGCCCACCACTGATCCACCGCGCCTTCGACCACGTTGACTTCATCGAGGTCTTCAGGGGCGTCGTTGAGCAGGGTTTTCGCCTGCTCTTTCGCAAGATCGGCGGTGTTGCAGTGACGCTTCACACAGTCCAGATCCGCCAGGCTTTCATCCCGGTTGCGAATACCCCGCCGAATGCGCGACCGGATCCATCCATCGGATATCGTCACGCTCGACGGGGCGTTCCGAATGGCCCAGTCCCGCAGGTCCGGGTCATTCATCTCCTGGGACAGCAACATATCCTGATCCACTGCCTTGAGACGTTGCACCTGGTCTTCGTCCTGAAGAAACACGGGGTCCAGCGTGCGTTTTGCTAGGTCCTGAACCCAGGACTCGAGCAAGGCCCGTCCGTGGCGGTTGGTTTGATCCAGCATCTCGGAGAACACAGGTTCATCGAGCACGCCGTTGTGGACGGTGGTCCCCAGTGCTGCGTGCAATCTTTCCAGTTCGGCGGTCGATGCGTTTTCTGCAATGACGACGTTCGCCATATTGTCGTCTTCCAACATTTGGAAGATCGCGGGATCATCGTCCCGGACGAGTTGACCGACTGCGATCCGGTTTTCCGACAACCGGCGAATCACAGGCCCGTCATAACCCATCGGGCCACAATCCGGGTCGCACAACTCCAGGCCTTCGACCTCATTGAGGTCGATATCCACTGAATCAGACTTCATCAGCTTTTTCATGGTGTATCTCCTGTAAGAACCGCCGGTGGCGGTGGTGGGTGTTTCACGCCCGAGGTTCCAAGCGTGCTTCTTCGGCACCGGGTGAGGGTGCCTGCATGAAGACGGGAGTGGATCGCGCATCGACCAGAAACGGGCGCGCGGCTCCGGAAATAGGGGCCCGCCAAAGGCGGGCGATACAGATTGGGAAGAGGCCAGCTATGCAGTGCATCGGCTGGCGTGGATTTACGACTTCAGAACAGGGATCGTCGCTCGACACCATCCGGTACGCCCAGCCAGGCGCCCAACGGGGCCCGGGCGGACCGAAGTTCACTTCGGACTCGTCGGTCCGTCAGGTTGGCGGCGGCCAGTTCGAACCAGATGGCTCGGGTCAGCTTTCGAGGGCTGCCGACCTCGATGAGGATGTCAGCGACGCGCTCGCGCCCCGGGCGGGTCAGCATGATGTAACCGCGGCTGTCATCGTGACCGCCCTTGACCGGCCAGGCGGGCCAGGTCCAAAGGGCGCCCTGGTCCCGAAGTTGGGGTTCCAGGGCTTCACAGACCCAGTCCGAGAAACGGCGGTACTCACCGCCTTCGCAGGGCTCGATACCGAACCGCATCACGTTTTCGAGAACGGCGGATCGGATCCCTTCGTGCCGGGGCACGAAAATCAGGTGCCCCCGACCCGAATCCCCGCGATCATGGGCGTCCAGGCAGTCCTGAAGGGCGTAGCGGCCGACTCCGGCCACCGAGACGGCGTTATCCTGATGCCAGACCAGTGACACGGCCCCGGCCAGGGCCCAGTCCGTTTGCCAGTCCTTCTCCATCAGCTCGTCAATCGCTTCCCGATCCCGCTTGGGGTCGAGCAGGCGACCGACGGCCTCCGGCGACTCCCCCGTCAGGCGGGAGTGCGGTAAGTGCTCCATGGTGGTTCTCCTGAAAAGAACGGGGCAGGGGTTGCCCCGGTGTGGGTACTAAAACAGTGCCCGCGAAGGACACGCCTGACGATCGCGTTCGATCCACTGGGCCTCCATCGGCACCACCGTTTCAGTGGATTCCGAGGCGTCCTGGGTGTCTGAATGGAACACGGAGGCCTCGATGGCAAACGCGCGAACGAGACGCCACAGACGCTGATCCTGCCCCGACTGAGGCTCCAGATTGCTGAAGTTTTCCTTCATGTACTCGAGGGCGTCCATCACATGGCTGGGCGTTGGAGCCCGGATCGGCCCCGTCACTCCGGACGGATCCACCGCGGGCGATACCATCCAGGCATCCTGATCGGGGAACCGGCTGATCTGCCCGTAGTGCAGCAGCGACCGGATCCGTTCCAATTGATGCGCCTGTTCCGGATCCACGAGCCAGATAAGCCCGTCGAAGTCTTCGTCCCCGTCGACAATCGGCGTGATCTTTTCGACGTCGAGCGGATTCTTGGCCGCGTGGAGAATCTGCCCTTTCGACACTTCTTCTCGCGTGACCAAGGTGGGCCGATGAACAAAAGCGAGAGTGGGTATCGCATCGAGTGATCGATGAATGCGGGAGTCCCACGTATTCGGGGGCATATCCACATCGAGCAGGACCCCATAAGGGCCTTTCGTGTAGTGCATGGTGCTTCTCCTGAAAGAACCGCCGATGGCGGTGTTGGGTGTTTCACGCCCGAGGTTCCGAGCGTGCTTCTTCGGCACCGGGTGAGGGTGCCTGCATGAAGACGGGAGCGGATCGTGGCGTCACGATCCAGCGGTGCATACCGGAACCCACGCGCCATGGATTCGGGTATGCACCCCCGAAGGGATGCATGAAAGGTCGCCTGTGTCCGAACGGACCAGGGCGGGGTGGGTTTTGGGTTTAGCCGTGCAAGGCCATTTCAGTGACCGGTTCGGCGACCGGATGATTCCAGGCCATCATCTGGTGACGACGCTGAAGATCCTCCAGGGCCATTTCCAGGGTAGCGGCCGGCTTGCCCGCGGCCAGGCGTTCGG
Source organism: Thioalkalivibrio sp. K90mix (assembly GCF_000025545.1). Classification (NCBI taxonomy): domain Bacteria; kingdom Pseudomonadati; phylum Pseudomonadota; class Gammaproteobacteria; order Chromatiales; family Ectothiorhodospiraceae; genus Thioalkalivibrio; species Thioalkalivibrio sp. K90mix. The sequence goes on along the minus strand of NC_013930.1, from coordinate 43,177 downwards.
GGGTCACCTCGATGGTGTCCTCCTCGGCCATGTCCGCCAGCCATTCCAGCGCTTCCTCCCGCGTGCCAAACACGGGGCTGGTCACCGATACCGGACTGCGACCCCATACACTGATCAGCGTGTTGCGCACTTCGGGGATCAGCTCGGCGAAATATCCGGCCGCACCGGCGGCGTCATAGGCTGCCTGAACGGCCCCGATGGCGAATGCCCAGACCATGCGCTCGTACTGCCAGTCCGAGTCGGACCGCAGCTTCCAGACCGCATGGATCGGGCTGACCCCGTTGGCGTCGAAGGCTTCCAGGATCGCTTCCGCCCCGATGGCGTGGATTTCCAGCTCACCGGATGCATTCATACGAAGGCTGGCGACCGGCATCTCTTCGGCCGGCTCCTGGAACTTCTCGGCCATCCGCAAGGCGGATTCCAGTTGCAGCAGGGCTTCACGCTCCTGCTTCAGATCGAAGGGAATAATGCGGCCGAAGCCGCCGAAGATCGATTCATGTGCAATGGCGGTGTTTTGCATGGTTCTCTCCTAGAAATGCCTGCATCCGTGCGCCCCCATTGGAGCACGCGGATACAGGGTTGGGTAAACGCCCGTTTTCGGGCATGTGTCGAGGCCGGCTTACAGCGCGACCTTGCGGGGAGGGCTGTTCAGGCGATCCCGGAACACCTCCCGCAAAAGGGCGCGTTCCGCCAGCACCTGAACCTGACGGGTCTGCATCCGGGTCTGCTGAGGCGAGAGCCCGGAATCCCGGTACATCCGACCCAGCCAGTCCTCGGCATCGGAGCGACTGACGAAGGCTTTCGTGAACGGCAGTCGTACGCCGCCCGACTGGGCCTTGCGACGGACATCCGGCCAGATTTCGGCAATCACGCCGCCGCTTTTTTCATGGATGTGGACCGTTCCCATTCCATACGCGGTGGCGAGCTCGTCACGACGGGTCAACCCTTCCTGGGAATGAACCCAGATGGCTTCCCATGGGTCATCCAGCAGGAAGCAGCGACCGCCATGATCCAATCCTTCGGTGGATCCGCATTCCGGATCTTCGAGGATCTCGGTGTCGAACAAGAACACGACCTCAAGGTCGTCGAGATTCGATTCCTGCTCCGCCAGCTGGCGCCAGTACGCCAGGGTTTTGCGGTCATAAGGGCTGGCGCTGTCCATTGGGATCAGCGTCCCGTAGGGGTGGCGAAAGTTTTCCATTGGTGATCTCCAAACGCACACCCCCGGCCCGGGGTGTGTCGTGGTATCAACACACCCCGGAGCCGCGGGGTTTTCAGCTACCCTCAAGCCACACAGGCCCGGGCGTAATCGAAGGCCGCCTTGCGACGGCGGCGACTGACCCGGCCAACCTCGTTCTGGCTGTTCAGGTCGAAGACGATGATCTGGTAGTCATGGACGCGCTTGATGACGCGGATCCAGACCCCTTCATCCTCATCCCGGATTTCGAGCACTGAGCGCCGCTCTCCGGTGGAATCGTTCATCTTCAGTTCCATGGGTGATCTCCTTCGGCGCATACCCCCCGTTCGGGCATGCGGTGGGTCTTGCAAGCCCGGAACGGCGGGTATGGGAAGGCGCCTCGCTTACGAGGCCAGCGCCATGTCGTACAGAAGGCGACGGGTGTAGTTGCGATCCATCATGAGGAAATCGTCGACGTCGTAGGCATCGCTTTCGAATCGCGCTTCAGGCGTGTTCGAGGGGGCGATGAAACGCACGCAACGTTCGTGATAGCGCATTACCAGCAACGATCCCTCCATCGTTCCCACGATCCATTCCGCGGGCCGGTTCGGCTCGAGGAAGTGATGCACGGTGAACGAAAACAAGACCTGATACGGAATCTCGACGAGAGGTGTATCGGTACCCCCGTAGGAGGGAGCGATCATGGGGATGCGAAGCAGGCGGTTTTCCTGGGGCGGCGCCCCATAGGGAATGGCCCGCAGAGGGGCTGGATATTTCAGCATGGTGACCTCCAAAAAAAGGGGTCACCGCCCGCTCGGGGTACGGTAGACCCCGGGTGGGTGTTATTCCTGTCCAGAAGAAACAGGGTGGCCGTGGCGGCCGGAAGGAGATCGAAACCTCCCAATTATCAACCGAAGCCGATCGCCGTTACCCTGGCGCGGGGTCTAATGAGCCTTGATCGTATCGTGCAGCCTTTTCAGGCGGCAAAGGTCGTTTTTCGCGCGACACTGGATGTGCGCTGGGCGCACGGTGATTCTCGGGCGCGAAACACCCCCGCTAGTGAGCGCAATTTCGCTGATTCTGGTGCAGCATGCCCGGGTGAGCCCGAATGCAGGAGCGAACCCCTTCCCACCAGACACTGGAAAGCTGGCGGATAACATCCGAGGCCATCGATTTGCGAAACTCCGCACTCTCCGCCCGCTCCGGATCGATCTCCTCCATGGCGGACAGGTCCACGAATTCCACCTGGCGGCTGCTGATGCGCAGGACGATCGGGGCACCTGCATCACCCTCGGTGTTCTCTTCGATCCGCCAAGGTACGCGGAGCACGATGCCGCCGTGCTGGTCGCTGACGCCCTCGATTAGGCTCGCGCCTTCGCAATAGAACACACCTACTTCTGGATCAATTCCGAGCTCGCGCTGTTCCCAGCGCCGGCATTCCCACTCAAGCGCTGCAAAGGGTCCTTCCAGGGGTTCGCTGGGGAATGGGGAGGGGGCATCCGGTGCTTTCTGTTTCAATGGTTTCTCCTGTTAGCCGGGCGGGATGCCCCACCCCAGGTCTGGGTGGCCGTTCACTGAACCCTAGAACTCACCATCGGATCGCCCCGCGTCGATGTCCGAGGCCTCGGCCTCGAGCGCCTCTTCAAGCGTGGCTCCCATCATGTTCGCGTAGCCTTCGAAATCCTCGAGCTCGGAGTCGCTCATGCTGTCCTTGAGCTCCTGCGCTTCCGGAGAAAGATTGCTTTCTTCCCCGGCGCATGCGCCCAGCAGAAGGGTCAGGGTCACTGTGGATAGAAGGGTCGTCATCTTCTTCATCGCTTTTTACCTCGGTCGTTGGTTGGCGGCTTTCTTTTGTAGCCGGCATTCAAGGTACCCTTCGGCGCCAGGCTGTCGATTTCTTCTCGGAGGGCGACGCTAGAACTGATCCGACAGATTGCCGAAGCGTTGCTCCATCTCGGCGTAGTCCTCTGCCATTTGCTCCAGCGCTTCCTCGCGGGTTAGCCCGCGACGATCGGCCGAGCGTTCCAGAAGCTCGAGTTGGCGCTCCGTCAAGGAGCCCTCGACCTCCTGCGCCTCTGGCGACAGGCTGGGCCCGCAGGCGGACAGCGTCAGGGTGATTGCGGTCGCGGCGACGACCTTCCAGGTGCTTCGTTGCATGATCTGAAAATCCTTTTCCGTTTCCATCCTGCCCTGGATGATTCGGGCATTGCGCCCGGCATGCTTGCTCGGAGTTCATGGTGGCCGGGCCGGTGAGCGCTGTCAAAGCGTCGTTTGCACCCATAAAAAACGCCGGCCTGATCGTCCTGATCGGTGCCGGCGTCGGTACGGGGTCGCTGATGTCCATGAGCAACCGCTGCATTGTGCGTTGTCACCTGCAACGCGCGGCGCCGTGAGGTGGCGTTTCCCCTTGGCCCTGCCGAGGAGATGGGCGCGATGGCCCGGCGGCAGTCCTTGGTGCAGGGGTTTTCGGGGCCATATCCCTCGGGCACTCGCCTGCAAATCCCACCCCTGTTCCAGTTGGCCGGGGCCGCCGGTGTTTCGCCTCAGCCGCCACAGGCGACCGGTGTTGGTTTCGATGGGTCCAGATTGCCAGAACGTTTCGGCTTGTCGATTTCTTGGCAAATGGATTTGACGGGTTGCCGTCCGCGCCTCAGAACAGCGCCCGCCGCGGGGCATCACCCCGGTTTTTCAGCCATTCGCGCTCGATCGATTTTTGCGCCTTTCGCTCCGCCGCCGCTTCCGCCGCGGCTTCGGCGGCCGCCTGGGACGGGGGGCGGTCGATTACCTTGCCCGTCTCCAGGTTGATCCAGAACCCCGGGACCCGGCGGTAGCCTTTGCGCTCCTTCTCCCACGCCCTGTCATCCGCGCTGGCGGCGCTCATCACCGTCGCCTTGCGGCCCGTCAGACGCTTCCGTTCGTCCCAGGTGCCGTAGAAGGCGATGAACTGCTCCGGGTGATCGACATCCCGCGTGATCGCCCAGGCCTTCTCTTTTTTGGCACCATCCGCAATGTACAGGTCAATCTCGGCCCAGCTGTTGTTCGCCATCGCTTAGATCCTCTTGAATGTCGGTTCGATCCTATTGAAGCGGATCCCGCGCTTTTGTCGATTTCTCGCGCGGGTGCGCGCCGGGAAAATCGACAGCCGGGTCGAGGCGTGGATAGTGGGGCCATCACCCCATTCAAAGGCGTTTCCATGCCCCAGATCGTTCGCATCGTGGTCGCATTCGAGATCCCCGAGTCCACCTTCGACCGGTTGCGTGATGCCCTCGAGGACTCGATGTTCATCCTCGACTATCCGGAGCTGTACAACGCCTCCATCACCGTGGAGCGAGGCCCCGATACGGAGGTCCTTGGCCTGGGATCGCTCTCGCTGGATGGTCGACGGCTGGCCGAGTGGGTCGAGGCACGCGTACAGGACCCCATCTGACCTCGCGGCCGGCAGCGGCCGGTGGAACGACCGCTCGATGGACGGCATCATGCGCGTTGCAAACGAACACCAGGGAGGGTGAGTGGATGTCGCAATGGATTGCGCAGGCGCGCTGGAACGACCCGGATCAGGGTTCCGATCAATGGCGGGATGTGGGGCCTGAGCGGGATTGCGCCCTCCGGGCCCAGCAGGACGGTCAGCGGGCGATTACCCACCAGGATGCCAGTCAGCTTCACCTGGAGCTACGCGTGGTGCGGCGCCGCGACCAGCAGGATCTCCCGTGCTTCGTGGCCTTTCCGCCGCATCGTCATCTTCTTGTCTGGAATGTCTTGGGGGAGCGTAAAGCCGCTTCCCGGGACGACAGCCCGGCGCTCGATCTTCAGGCACGCTGAAACCAGCGGTCTGAACCTCCCTTCAAGGCTCGATGCAGGCCTCCCCTCTCGCCTTTATCTCCTCCAGACGCCCAGCCCCGATCCCGCGAATCTCTTTCAGGTCTCGCACGGCATTCCACGGCCGCCCGTCCTTGATCGCCTCCGCTCGTGCCTCGCCAATATGGGGCAGGGCGGTGAGTTCGCTCACCGAGGCGCGATTGAGATCGATGCAGCCCGCTTCTTGATCGGCGATCTCCGCGACCACCGCGTCGTGCAGCGTGTTTCCTTCGAACAGTACATACACCGGGGCATGGTCGGAGACCCGGTCGCGGGCCTTTTCGTGATCCCAGTACACCCCGGTTACCTCACTCAGAACGACGGGGAAGGGCAGGATGCCGGCATCCCCCAGGGGTAGCGTGTGATCCTTCGGCACCCAGAGATTGTCGTACAGATTCGCGTAGCGACGGTCATGCGTGGATAGGGTGGTGGCGCCCTCGGTCACCAGGGGTTCGGCCACCGCCCGCATCGAGGCCCAACCGTCGTGGTGCGGCGGCAGATTGAAGTCGCCGAACAGGATGCGTTCGCCGGCGTACTCCGGCATCACGTCCGCCAGCCAGTCCCAGTACCGCCGCAGTGCCTCGATCTCCTCGACACGATCCGCCACACGGTCGCCGTAGGTGATGTGAACCGTGGCGGCAAGGAAATGCTGATCCGTGCCCCGGGACCGAAACACCGCGGAGAACGGCTCACGGGCAAACCGGTCGGCCTCGTCGATGTAGGTGAGCGCTCCACCGACATACTCCACTGCGGCCTCCCGCCACAGGAACGCGTACTTTTCCCGATAGGTGTTGCGGCCCAGCGCGTCGGAGTACAACACGGACCACTCGGCACCGGTCGCGTCTTCCAGGGTGTCACGCAGGCGGTAAATCCCCTCGGCGTTCATCACCTCCTGGATCGCCAGAAAGTCGAACTGCGCCGCGATGCGTGCGACGGCCGGGTAGTCCTTCCCGACGTTCCAGCCGAGGTGCTGGATGTTCCAGCTTGCCAGGCGCAGGTCTGCTAGCGCGGCGGACGGAAGTAGGACTATCAGCAGGATCGCGAAGGCACCGCGTCGCAGAAGGTGCATCATCGGCTCGCTCCGTCGTCACCCCAGTTCCAGTGCGACACGGCTGTCGCCACCATCGCCAGGCCGACAAGGGCGATAAGCATTGTGGTGTAAAGCCCGCCGGCCGTGGCGAAAAAGGCGATCCAGCCAGCGGTTTCGACAGATCCCATGATCTGAACACCCACCCAAAGCGCCACGGCAGCGAATCCCACGGCGGCGGCTAATGCCAGTATCGCCGCCAGTGCCTGCTTCAGGGTGAGCATGACGCTGTGAATCAATGACACCCCACATCCTCCCGGGTCGCGTAGCAGGTCCGTGCGTAACAGGGCCCGGGACCGGTGGAGTAACCACAGGAATGCTGGGTGGCATTCTCGGAGAAGGGGGTCCCGCTTGCTGAGCACGGATTTTGGCAGGTCGGCGAGCTTTCGCAGTAATTCGCACTGTACGAGCGCCAGCCGTTCTTGAGTGACCATCCCGACGGGCATGAGGCGCGGTTGAAGCGGCACATCACCTGGCCGTCATCGCTCTCAAAGACCTCGCCGCCTGCCTCCTCGCACTCGACATTCGTCCGCTCCCCGCGATCCCCCAACTTGAAGGTATCTCGGGTTTCCACGACGTCGTTCGTGTTGAGGATGATTCGATACTCCTCCGAGGCGACGGCGTGACCCGAAGCCAGCAAGAGCATCATTACCGTGGCGGCTATGACTGATACCCAATACAGGCGCGAATGTTTCATGGTGCCATCCTCCTTGATGGCGTTGTGTTAGTCCGCAACCGGTGACACGGGCATCAATACCTCCCGCCCCGAGGCGGGATGCTCGATCCGGATTCCGGTTACCTCGCTGCGATCTCTCGGGTATTCGTGAAACCCGGCGCGCAGCCCGTTCATGGTTTCGCCGGGGCCGAGCAGCCCAGTGAGGGCACGGTGGAGCAGCGAAGCGGGCACCGCGAGCCGGACATCCCACTGCGGCTGTGCGCTGGGCGGCAATGCCCACCCACGCACATAACGGCCGGCGGCGATGGCGACACGGGTATTGGCCGGCCAGGGCGTGAGTTCACGAAAGAATCGATCGGGCGCGGGCGTACGTTCCAGCGCGTCCCGGCGCTCAAAGATCCACATCATGGCCCTATCGAAGCTCCATTCCTCGTTACTTGGATCCAGCGGCGTATGCGTGGACTCCCGGTACCACCCGCAAGCGGCGGTCGTGGCCTCCATGTGCAGTGTCAATCCGTCCGTGGACATTGCCATCCCCTGCACGACATGCACGACGCCCTGGTTTGGTCCCTGTGCCGGCGCAGCGGCCGTCAGCCAGTCGTCCCAGGTGATCGTCGGATGCGCGTCATAGCGGGTCTCCATGCGGACTCCTTTCCATGTTCTTGGGGTGTGAGTGTCAGGATCGCACAGCTCCATGACCAGCTCGGTGTCCGGTGGATATCAAGTACGCACCAGCGGCGCTCCGGCCAGGGCCTTATTCAGCATGTCCTCGATGTCCCGCAAGGGATCGGTTCCCAGCGGCCCCCATTCCATCAGGTTGACGTCGTCGTACGCCCCCTCGATACGGGCCTTGATCATCTTCAGGGCGCGGCGGAGGGGGTCCGGTTCCGGCAGGGAATCCATATACTCTTTCGTCGTCTCTTTGACCTCCTCGACGTATCCTTCGCCGAACCATTGATCCTCCACGGTGGCGAATAGCATCAGCTCGCCTTCTTGATCAATCAGCTTCTCCTTGGCTTCCTCCGCCGTGTCTGCGTACACCGCTGCATAGAAGTCGGCGCGGGTGTCCCAGAATACATAACCGGCGTACAGCGGCTGATCGGGGTGCTCGGGGTTGTTGATGATCTTTTCCACGGTTTCTCCTGCCCCGCTGCGGACGGGTTACGTTGGGTGGACTTGCAGTATGCCGACTGCCGAATGTCTGTCGATTTGTTGGGCCGAACCTACTGACCCCGGAGGATGTGGTATGCCGCAAGAATCGCATCGCGGCCCAGTTCGGCGATTGCGCGCGAGTCCCCGGGTGACTCCGGGGGGCGGTAGCGCCGATTCCATGCCAGGCCACTCGTATGCGGCATTGGGACCACAGGCACCTGGCGATAGTGCGGGAGATGACGGATAAAGCCGGCGTCCGGGTTCAACCCCGATAGCAGTTGGTGGACCTGACCAAGGTAGGCGGTGCCCTTCCGGATCCTTGCATTCGCGAGCTTCCGCCCGGCGGACTCCCCGACGGCCAGAATGACGCGGGGCGCCATCCCATCAATCGCTGCGTCCAGCCAGCCGGCGCAGGCGCTCACTTCATCGGTCCGGGGTTTCCGGTTATCCGGTGGGCGGCAACGTACGATGTTCGCCCGCGCCCACTGCTGGCGGCCGAGCCCTGCGACCGCACGGATCTCGCGCTCAAGGGTTTGGCCGGCTGTTCCGACAAAACCCACACCATAGTCATCCTCGATGGCGCCGGGGCCTTCCCCGACCGCGAGGATCGAGTGCCGAGCCCCGTCCGGATTCACCACCTGCTCGGCTGTTTCGTGCAGACGGCATCGCTGGCAGTCGAACGTGATCATGCCTGGGCCTCTTCGCGGGCCACCGCCGACATCAGCTTCTTCTTGAGGTTTTGATCGCGCTGGCGGGCCGCGGCTTCAATCGCCGCATAGGCGCGCTGTTCCCCCATCTGCTCGATGAGCCACTGCACCTGACCGGACGGTCCGCGGTTGTTGATGTCGGCTGCTTCGCGCGAGAAGGACGCCAGGGCACCTTCGGCGTCGTCCCCTTCGTCCATCTCGTTGAGATGCTGGACTGCGGCGCGGTCCTGTAGGTCATGCACCAGGTCATCGAGGAGGTCTTCGCCGTGCTGGCGGGACTGCATATCGGCCAGTGCCGCGATGGTTCCGGGGGTTGGTGCCGGGTCGCTCATGGGTGGGGGCTCCGTTTCGGCTCTGGGCCGTTTCCATTGATCGAGGTACCACGCTACCAGACCCCTGTGACCCGTCGATTTCTGAATCATCGGGCTTGTGGTTTGAACGACCCTTGGAGCCCCCTGTAGTCTCCGATGCGCGTTATCAGTTTTATCGATCTCTTCAAGGATGAATGACATGAACCGCCCTCGGGCGCGCTTTTTCGGAGGAAGGCTTCGGTCTTTCTCGAAACCTTCGGTCAACCGAAACCGAGCTGCCATTGCGTTACAGCTCTCCCTGGTGGCCTTGATGGGGGCTTCGCACTCCCTGTCTGCTGAAAACGCGGGCCACCGCGTTGTGATTTCCGCCGCCTCACAGCAGGTGGCCTCGTCCTCTAATCCCTCTCTTCCTTCTGGTTGCGATGAACCTGGGGACACCTGCGATGACGGCAGTTTCTTTGCAGGAACGCACTCGGACGGGCGGGCGATCTATGTCGCGTCTACCATGACCTTCGGAGCATGGGGGACGGAAGGCGTAATCTCGAGCTTTCCGAGGCTTCCTTCAGTGGCAAACGGGGATGGCGAGCTTCGGCACAAGATAATGGGTATGAGCTGGCGCACCCAAAAAACGCCGGTTCATTTCTGCGAAGACATGGACGAACATGGGCATACCGACTGGTTTCTACCTTCCTCTTCGGAGATCGATAGCTTTGAAATTTCGGCCGCCGAATTCCGAGAGCTCATGGATACTGTTACGCACATGCGAGCCTGGATCTCCGAACCAATGGAGACGACATACGGCCGCATTTGGAGCACCGCGAATAATGGCGAGGTAGATTCACACCGTAAAGGCTCTAATGCCCGGACCTTCTGTGTGCGCCACGCCGAGCCGTACGGGGCACATGATGATCGACTGGACCCCGAAAACGCCTCTGTTGGAGACCGTGGTGTTTTCCGAGGTCTCGAGAAATATCGAGAACTGATGTACGCCGGATCAGTCGATGGCCGCCGGATCTTCTACGCGGCTCGGGGTGGTCCTGTTCTCCACTACCACCTTAGCAGGAGTGGCGCGAGCTTCCCGAGTACGTCAAACACAAGCGCTATACCCGGCATTCACATTACGGGCAATGAATGCAGACTTAAGTTTGGCGGCGGGTGGCACCACCCCAACCTTCCCGAGCTTCAGCTTCTGTGGGAAAACCGTGACCAGCTTCCGGTTGATTTTGGTGCCTCTTCGGTTTCTCACTACTGGAGCACCACAGAGGTTCCGGGCGGTCATCGATTCGATGGTGAGGACGCCCTATACGCGTTGGATCTGGAGGATGGGAGCGTTCTGGAAAGCCGGATCGATCCTCCGAATGATTGGGGTGAGCGGCATCGGATCCGCTGCGCCTTCAGCCCGGACCGGTAAGGGTTTTCGGTCTTTATCGCCCCTGTCCGCATGTACACTGTCGTGCGGCCAGGGCTTTTCAGATGGATCTATTTCGGCCGCCATCATTATACCCCCCGATGAACGGAACCCTGGATCACCGGGACTTCATGGGATCCAGTACACCTCGGGCCCTTCCGGGCGCAGCAGCGCGGCCCGGATGCGCAGCCCGATCTCTGCGGCATACTCATGGCTCACACCGTCGATTATCGATGAGGGCCCCAGGGTGATATGAGGCGGTAACGGGAATGGGTGAGGGCACTGAAACACTCGCATCAGGTCGTTACGGATGAGCGAACCGCGGCCGCCGGAGATGCGATCCAAGTCGCCGTCATTCAAGGCGAGCGCCAGTAGCCGTTTCTTCTGGAAGGCATCCACGACGTAGGCGCCAATACAGATGCAGCGTTCGCCGACACCTTCCATCCAGCCCCAAAAGATCGGTGTAAAGTTCAGGCTCGGCGCATAACCGAAGCAGGGTGGATCGCGTTCTTCATCGTCGGTCTGGTTCAGCACTGCGACTTCGTCTTCAACGATCTCCAACGCTGCTCCTTTATGCGCACATAGCCCGATGTCTGCGTCGAACACGGACAGCCTCGCGGCGGGTAATCTCGATCGCGCCATGCAGCACCGCCAGTTCCCGACGGGCGAGGGCGACATCGTAGTGGCTTCGCCAGGTGCCAGGGGATTGGTGCCAGCGTCGGTGGAGCCCGATACGCTCCGCCATCGCATGAAGCTCTTCCTCGGTGTCGGCCAGCATGTGGCAAACCACCATCCGACCGAATGGGATCTGTGCGTCATCGACGTACACGGCCATCCTTGACCTCCTTCGCATCCTTGCTTGAGGGGCCCGGCCCCAATCACCGGGTTCTGTCCCGACTGTAACGCCACTGCGCCCCCGATGGGGAGGGGGTGGGTCGGATTAAATCGACAGATTGCGGCCCCCGTGCGATCTTTCCCCAACAAAACCCTCTGACGCGCGATCTCGGGCACCCGGATTGGGCTTTTACGGACCTGGAGCAAGGACAGCAGAATGGCTTACCACTACGGCGGGCGTGCTCTATCGAGTGAACAGCGCCGGGCCCTCGAACATATCGAGGACTTCAAGCGGCTGCGCCGGCGTATCGGCCCGCCGTTTGTGGACGAGGTTCTGGATACGCTGTTCCGGCTCTCCGAGGAACAGCTGGATGCGCTGTTCGACAATTATCGACGCGCGTTTGGATCGAGCGCGCACGACTACGCCATCGAGACGCTTCCCCGCTGGCGCTCCGGCCGAGTGAAGATGTCCGGGAAGACGGCAACGCGCTTTCTCAACCTGGTACCCCGACAACTTCCCGAAGTGGATCAGCTCGAACTCCTCCTGGAGCTGTGCGAATACCATACGGGGAAGCGGCGTGAATCGGTGGAGATCGACCGCGACAACCCCGAGGCAGCGCGTCGCCCGATGCATGCCGCCATCGTCCGCATCGCCAACGCGTCTGCGGTCCAGAACCTGCCTGAGCATGTGACGCATACCGTGAACTGGCTGAAGAGCCGGGAGGGCCGGGTGCTCCGAGCCATGCTGGCGGACATCGAGCGTCAGGATCATCAGACCGAGCAGGAGAGGGTGGAAGAGCGCTGGGCCGCGATTGCGGCATACATCCAGGAGCGAACGGCACGAGGCTCCTCCGACACCTTCAGCTTCCCGTCAGGCTCTCTACGGGTGTTCACCCGTCGTATGCCCGCGTTCTTGGTGTTTTCGACGGCGGTCTACCAGACCCTCAATCACTCAGACGTCATGGCTCTTCGTGCGTGGCGGGACGGGCCTTTGCGCGCCCAGTGGTATGGTGCCCCTCTGGTCGGGCTTTATCGTCTCCTGAGTCCGCTCGGTGCGGCGCTCGTGCATGTCACGCCTTTTCTGCGGCCGCTCGTTCGCAGGATCCTTGGCGGGATGGCCCGCAAAGCCAAACGCGCCTGCGGATAAACCGCGCCCCACGGAGCAGGTGCGGGCACGCGCCCCGATGCGTTTGGTTAGCAACTTCCAGCTTTCTTGTTCATACCCACCAGTACCTGCAACGCCTCCCGGATCTGGTCGAGATCGAGGTCTTTGAAATAGGCATCGGCCTTGTCGTTGCCTTCGGGTGTGAGATCGAATAACACCCCGACCGAGGCCACCTCATAGCCCGGTGGCTGGGCGTAGATCAGCACACGGGGCTGACCTTTCCCGGTCTGGTTGCGAATGGCGATCACCTGACCCCATTCCTCCAGTTCGAACTCGCGGGCGAAACGCTTCACGCCCGGGTTTCCTGTCCAGTGGGGTATTCGTCCGCATGCTCGGGGTCGCCGTACAAGACCCAGCCGATCACGGCATCCCAATCGCGTACCGTCTTGCGGCCGGATCCGTCTGCGTCGAGGCGCAGGGTGGCCTTGCCGCCGCGCTGGCGGTCCATGACACGGTAGAAGGTCCCTTTAGGGCTTTCCCATACCTGGCCGACGTGGAAGGAGTTCACGCGTTTATCTGGAATCATCCCGGTTCCTTTTTAATGGGTTCGCGGTCAGTATCCGCCGCGCCCACTTTCTGTCGATTTTTCGTGGGTGGGGCTTAGGCGGCTCCACGCAGAGTCGGGGGGTGCCTTTCAGACGATCAATCGTCATCACCGTCTTCCTCCGGTGGATGCGTCAGCCCCCGAGCCACGACTTCGTGAGCGGCCGTCGCATAATCATCGCCTGTCTCGATAAGACGGCGCCCCAGAGCGCAACCCTCCGGGGTTGGGTCACCCATTCCGTGCGCGGCGATGTGATCGTGGAGGGTGTTCTGGCTGAATACTTGATCCATGTGGAGCTCCTGCCGGCTCCGGGCCGGTATCCGTGAGTTGGGGGCCAGTCTATCGGGGCGGCGGGATCTGTCGATTTTTCGGGCCTGTCTGAGCAGGTGTAGCCGGTGACTCCGTTTGTTAGACCCCATCTCCGGGTTCCTGCACCAGGCGCCAATAGTGGCACTGCTCCTTGCGCATCCCCGGGTGCGCATGCACGCAGTCCTCCGGCTTTCCCTCATCGAGGACGCAGCCGTCAGGCTGCTCCCCCGGGGTGAGGTCGCAGTGGCATCCGTGTGGCGCAGCGGGTAGCGTGTTCGCGTCGAACATCGACCGGATGGCATCGGCGGCGTCGTACATGCCCAGCCGATTCGCGACAGCGAGCAGGTCGCGCAACTGTTCGGAGCGGGAATCCTGGCGCTGAGGCAGGGTGGGTATTCTTTTTAGAATGTCGGGTTGCATGCGGGCTTTCCTCCTTGGCTACGGGCCAGGTTCCGTGGGGTGATGCGCAAAAGGCCTAATGAGCCCTTTTGCGGGTACTGTGGAGTCCGATCATCTGGTTGGCGGCAAGGGCGGCGGTCATCGCGCATTCGCTTGGCAGCACCCGCATCAGGCGCGTCAGCCGATCGCGATACCCAGCGTCACGCTCCAGGACCTCAAGGCAGTTGGTCGCGATGTGCTGCGCCTCGTCCTCTTCCATCGGCCAGCTACCTTTGAGCAAGCTGGTGATCCGCTCCAGTTGGTCTTGATCCATATTCACGCCTCGCTGTGCCTCACTGGACGCGTTCGTACCGCAGCTGATCCGGATCCCAGATCGCATCGCGTGCGAGCCGGTTCAGGTCTTCCACGGCGTCGGGATGGTCGCGGCCACAGCGCACGTCGCCTTGCCCCTCGATGGGCCGGACGTACCACCCGAACGCGCGACATTCCAGGGTGCCTTGCCAGTATCCCGTCCATCGGACCCGAGGGGTTCCGTCATCCAGGCACTGGCAGGATCGGAATACGTTTCCGCAGGCCGGGCACGGATCGAGGCTGCACCCCGGCTGATGCAGTTGCCCGGGGTGCGCCTGACAGTCCGGGCAGGGGATTCTCACGAGGGTTGGGCCTCGAACCCGATTTCCAGGGCTTTCCGGGCTTCCTCGTGCGACTCGAGACTCATGTACTCGAGGCCGCCGAGTTCCTCCGGTGGCGCGGGCTGATGCCACCAGCGGGGTTTTCCGTTGATCTCCAACCTGGAGGATCGATAGATCAACCCGTCCCGGCGGACCCCGCCAATACGGCGACCGTTGCGCAGGAACAGCAGCAGACCGCCGCGCGTCTTGCGGAAGAATCCGAACGATTCCGGAACATCCTTCAGGGCGTTCTTCCCCTGAACGAATCGCTTTTCGTTGAGGGTGAACGAGCAGAGGGTCTGCATGAAGCCTCCTGTCCGGCTTTGGGCCGGCTCCAGGTTGTCAGGAGATGTCATCGTATCGAATCGGTTCTTCTTGTCGATTTTCTTTTCAGGTCAGCTACTACCCCTCAACGCTCTCGCATACCTCGGCCTGCTGGGCGTAGTCATCGTTGAACGCATCGGCGTTGTGGTCCTGGCACAGGGCGCCGCCCTGGATCGGCACGAAGCCCGCGCGCTCATGGATTCCGGCGTCGATGCGGACCCGACCGCCGAATGAGCTCTGGAAGACCACATCGTCTTCGATGTTCGACAGCGGCGACAGATCGGCCAGGCGGGGGTTGTCGTACAGATGGAAGCGGTTGCCAGTGCGACGCAGCCCGCTCAGGGCCGAAATATCCGTCAGGTCGTTCCCGTACAGGTAAATTCTGCCCGTCGCCTCCAGGTTCTCCAGGCCGTCCAGCGTCTGGAGGTCGTTTCGGTCCAGGAAGACCGCACCGCCCACCGTGTGCAGGCTGCCCAGTCCCCGCAGGTCGGTCAGGTCGTTGCCCCGCAGGTTCAGTGTCCCGCCCACTTCACGCAGCCCCGAAAGCCCATCCACGTCGGTCAGATCATTAAAACTGAGGTTCAGTTCACCCCCCACCGTCTCGATGGTCTCCAACCCGGCCGTGCTCACCAGGTCGTTGCTGTTGAACAGCAGGTCACCCGCGGGGTTCGGCTCGGGGAAGTGGTCATTGAAGTCTTCGCAGCCCGGACCCATCGGCAGGCAGGTGGCCGATTCACTATTGAAAGCCACATCATTCGTGGCGTAGTCGCCGACCGTCGAAAAGCCTTCGGAGTGGGCGTAGGAGTTCCAGGTGGCCGAGGCCTCCATCGTATCATCCGCGCACACCTCGGCCTGCTGGGCGTAGCTATCGTTGAACGCATCGGCGTTGTGGTCCTGGCACAGGGCGCCGCCCTGGATCGGCACGAAGCCCGCGCGCTCATGGATTCCGGCGTCGATGCGGACCCGACCGCCGAATGAGCTCTGGAAGACCACATCGTCTTCGATGTTCGACAGCGGCGACAGATCGGCCAGGCGGGGGTTGTCGTACAGATGGAAGCGGTTGCCAGTGCGACGCAGCCCGCTCAGGGCCGAAATATCCGTCAGGTCGTTCCCGTACAGGTAAATTCTGCCCGTCGCCTCCAGGTTCTCCAGGCCGTCCAGCGTCTGGAGGTCGTTTCGGTCCAGGAAGACCGCACCGCCCACCGTGTGCAGGCTGCCCAGTCCCCGCAGGTCGGTCAGGTCGTTGCCCCGCAGGTTCAGTGTCCCGCCCACTTCACGCAGCCCCGAAAGCCCATCCACGTCGGTCAGATCATTAAAACTGAGGTTCAGTTCACCCCCCACCGTCTCGATGGTCTCCAACCCGGCCGTGCTCACCAGGTCGTTGCTGTTGAACAGCAGGTCACCCGCGGGGTTCGGCTCGGGGAAGTGGTCATTGAAGTCTTCGCAGCCCGGACCCATCGGCAGGCAGGTGGCCGATTCACTATTGAAAGCCACATCATTCGTGGCGTAGTCGCCGACCGTCGAAAAGCCTTCGGAGTGGGCGTAGGAGTTCCAGGTGGCCGAGGCCTCCATCGTATCATCCGCGCACACCTCGGCCTGCTGGGCGTAGCTATCGTTGAACGCATCGGCGTTGTGGTCCTGGCACAGGGCGCCGCCCTGGATCGGCACGAAGCCCGCGCGCTCATGGATGCCGGCGTCGATGCGGACCTGACCGCCGAATGAGCCCTGGAAGGCCACATCGTCTTCGATGTTCGACAGCGGCGACAGGTCAGCCAGGCGGGGGTTGTCGTACAGATGGAAGATGCCACCCGCGCGACGGAGCCCGCTCAGGGCCGAGATATCCGTCAGGTCGTTCCCGTACAGGTAAATGCTGCCCGTCTCCTCCAGGTTCTCCAGACCGTCCAGCGTCTGGAGGTCGTTTCGGTCCAGGAAGACCGCACCGCCCACCGTGTGCAGGCTGCCCAGTCCCCGCAGGTCGGTCAGGTCGTTGCCCCGCAGGTTCAGTGTCCCGCCCACTTCACGCAGCCCCGAAAGCCCATCCACGTCGGTCAGATCATTAAAACTGAGGTTCAGTTCACCCCCCACCGTCTCGATGGTCTCCAACCCGGCCGTGCTCACCAGGTCGTTGCTGTTGAACAGCAGGTCACCCGCGGGGTTCGGCTCGGGGAAGTGGTCATTGAAGTCTTCGCAGCCCGGACCCATCGGCAGGCAGGTGGCCGATTCACTATTGAAAGCCACATCATTCGTGGCGTAGTCGCCGACCGTCGAAAAGCCTTCGGAGTGGGCGTAGGAGTTCCAGGTGGCCGAGGCCTCCATCGTATCATCCGCGCACACCTCGGCCTGCTGGGCGTAGCTATCGTTGAACGCATCGGCGTTGTGGTCCTGGCACAGGGCGCCGCCCTGGATCGGCACGAAGCCCGCGCGCTCATGGATGCCGGCGTCGATGCGGACCTGACCGCCGAATGAGCCCTGGAAGGCCACATCGTCTTCGATGTTCGACAGCGGCGACAGGTCAGCCAGGCGGGGGTTGTCGTACAGATGGAAGATGCCACCCGCGCGACGGAGCCCGCTCAGGGCCGAGATATCCGTCAGGTCGTTCCCGTACAGGTAAATGCTGCCCGTCTCCTCCAGGTTCTCCAGACCGTCCAGCGTCTGGAGGTCGTTTCGGTCCAGGAAGACCGCACCGCCCACCGTGTGCAGGCTGCCCAGTCCCCGCAGGTCGGTCAGGTCGTTGCCCCGCAGGTTCAGTGTCCCGCCCACTTCACGCAGCCCCGAAAGCCCATCCACGTCGGTCAGATCATTAAAACTGAGGTTCAGTTCACCCCCCACCGTCTCGATGGTCTCCAACCCGGCCGTGCTCACCAGGTCGTTGCTGTTGAACAGCAGGTCACCCGCGGGGTTCGGCTCGGGGAAGTGGTCATTGAAGTCTTCGCAGCCCGGACCCATCGGCAGGCAGGTGGCCGATTCACTATTGAAAGCCACATCATTCGTGGCGTAGTCGCCGACCGTCGAAAAGCCTTCGGAGTGGGCGTAGGAGTTCCAGGTGGCCGAGGCCTCCATCGTATCATCCGCGCACACCTCGGCCTGCTGGGCGTAGCTATCGTTGAACGCATCGGCGTTGTGGTCCTGGCACAGGGCGCCGCCCTGGATCGGCACGAAGCCCGCGCGCTCATGGATGCCGGCGTCGATGCGGACCTGACCGCCGAATGAGCCCTGGAAGGCCACATCGTCTTCGATGTTCGACAGCGGCGACAGGTCAGCCAGGCGGGGGTTGTCGTACAGATGGAAGATGCCACCCGCGCGACGGAGCCCGCTCAGGGCCGAGATATCCGTCAGGTCGTTCCCGTACAGGTAAATGCTGCCCGTCTCCTCCAGGTTCTCCAGACCGTCCAGCGTCTGGAGGTCGTTTCGGTCCAGGAAGACCGCACCGCCCACCGTGTGCAGGCTGCCCAGTCCCCGCAGGTCGGTCAGGTCGTTGCCCCGCAGGTTCAGTGTCCCGCCCACTTCACGCAGCCCCGAAAGCCCATCCACGTCGGTCAGATCATTAAAACTGAGGTTCAGTTCACCCCCCACCGTCTCGATGGTCTCCAGCCCGGTCGTACTCACCAGGTCGTTGCTGTTGAACCGCAGGTCACCCGCGGGGTTCGGCTCGGGGAAGTAGTCATTGAAGTCTTCGCAGCCCGGACCCATCGGCAGGCAGGTGGCCGATTCACTATTGAAAGCCACATCATCCGTGGCGTAGTCGCCGACCGTCGAAAAGCCTTCGGAGTGGGCGTAGGAGTTCCAGACCTCCGGATCCCCCGGGGTCGGGGTCATTCCGGCGGTATCCACCTTGTCGCTGGTGTCGGGTAGCACCACCCGGATACCGGATTCCCCGGCCGATACAGAGGTGAGGTAGGCGCTCGCCAGCACCACGCCGATCGCCAACGCGAGCGGTTTTTTCAGCAGCTGGGGGGATTGGGCCTTCTGATGCATGCGGACGCTCCTTGTCCTTCGTATTCCTCGGATTCCTGTATTACGCGGCCACCCGAGCGCGCCTGTCAAAGGTCGTTTTGCGTGGATGTAGTGGGCGCCGCGTTACCGGCCTGAGCAAGCCAAGCCCTGTATCTATACCCAAAACGCGGCGAGCGGGCAGGGCAGGGGCGGCGGTGTTTCCGCAATCCCGCGGACGTTGTAGTCCGGATCCCGTGTGTCCCGCACCAGGGGGCCACCGGAATAGGGCGCCCCATTTCGGTCGGCATAGGCCGCCACCCGTGGTGCGGTGGATTTCGATGCCCCCCGTTTCACCACGATGGCATATTCGCCGCTGGCAAGCCGGACCCGGGTGCCGGGCGGATATACCCCCAGCAGCTTGATCAGGGCAGCCAGGACCTCACGGTCATACGGGCACTGCGCCGTTTCGTTGTGGTCCGCAAACATCTCGCGCAGCGCTTCCTGTGAACTCATCTGCGGCCTGTACTGCCGAGGCGAAATGCTCGCGCTGTAACGATCCGCCACCGCCACCAGGCGTGCGCCCGGATGGATGGCCGTCTCTCCGATGCCGCGTGGATACCCGCTCCCATCGCAGCGTTCGTGATGTTCTCGCACGACGCGAAGCCAGGCGGAATCTACCACGCCGGCATCTTCCAGCATCTGCGCCGAGGTCTCGGGATGGGACTGGATCTCGCGGCGTTGCTCGGCGGTGACCGGATCGGACTGTAGCAGGAGGACGTTTTGCAGATCCGCCATGCCGATATTGCCGGTAAGGGCGGCCGCCGCGCTGGCCTTCAGCGTCGACGGCTCGAACCCCATAGAACGCCCAAGCAGCAGCACGAGTCCCGCCACATTCAAGGCATGGGTGTGCCCGTAGGGTGCTTCCCGTTCCTGGTGGATATAACCGATCAAGGCATCGGGGCACGCTGCGCTCAGATCCGTCAGTTCCGGCACGACCCGGTGCGTCATGGTCTCGGGGTTTCCGTCGCCGGCGACCAGCTGATCGAGTACGCGACCCACCTGCCACTGGAGATCCTCCAGCCGCTCAATCGGCCGTCCTCTCGCCTGACGGACATTCTTTCGATCCCGGTTCGCCGTGGCTTCCCGTGCGGGATCGGGGTCCTGAAACATCCCGAGCTCCAGGAGCCGGTCCAGCTGGGCTTCGCGCGTCAGCACGTACCCGGCTCGCATGACCAGATGACCGCGGTGGTCATAGACGGAAAAGGGGAGGGGCTTGCCGACCTGAACGGCCGACCGATCAACTCGAACCCGTCCCTGGTTCGCTGTGGTCATCTTCACAATCCTTGTGAATCGTGTTCTGTTCGTTCATGGCCGGGCGTGGGGCGCGATACCTTGCGGTCGCGCCTCATGTCCGATCTATCAGCACGGCGGAGACTCACCCCACCGAGGCCTGTCGTCCACACCGACGCCAAAGACCGTTGGCACCTCCTCGATGTGCTCCACATCCCAGCACGAGAGATTCTGGTCGAATGCGTCGGTATTCTCAAACATGCGCGCGAAGTCCGAATCATCGCGCGCGCTCGAGACATCCCACCCGCCAATATCTTGATTGAATGCGTTGTTGCGCTGGAACATATGATTGAAGGCTTCGACGTTCGAAGTGTCCCATCCGCCGATGTCCTGATTGAACACGCTACCGGAGTAACGGAACATCGAGGACAGCACCCGGACATTGGACATATCCCAGCCACCAATATCCTGATTGAATGCTTCTGCGCTATCAAACATCCGTTCCATGGTGATGACACTGGTCACGTTCCAGCTCCCGATGTCCTGATTGAACATCGTAGTACCCCGGAACATGTGGCTCATACTCTCAACGCGGGAGGTGTCCCAGTAGCCAATATCCAGATCCATGTCAGAATCACGGAATAGACTGGACATATTGACAACCTGACCGGTGAAGACATCCCGGCCGTCCTGCTCGAACGTAAAGGTCTCCGTCAGGTTCTCCGGCGCATAGGCATCGCCTGGGGCGACATTGAAGGAGTCGTCTCCCCTGATCCCGATCGCGTTACTGGCGGCTTCGCGCAGCATGTGGTCATCCACGATAAGCATGCCCTCACAACCCGACCATTCCCCGACCTGGCCGATATTGTCGGGGTCGTAGCAATCCTCTGCGGCGGCTTCCGGAGCCCCATTCGCCCCCGACCCTGCGCTGGTGTAGCCGGCGGTTTCGGGTAGCACGATCCTGAATTCCCCAGCGGATACCTTCCCTATACCCACCATAAGGAACGCTGCGGTGACGGTGACCGCCAGCGGGTTAGTTATGACGCGGTGCTTCGGCGCGGAGTGGAACGTTTGGGCCTGACTTTCCTGGTGATCGAGTTTTATACGGACGTCCTCTGTCCATTGATTGTCTCGCCAATCTGCACACCATGGGCCATTTGGTCAAAGTCGTTTTTCAGCTCGTCCGTTTCTTCTGTTCCCGGTTCTATAACGGCGCGAGGCATTAAGCGTGGCATGCTGTCTATCCGCTTCTGCGGACCCGGCCACGTCAGATCTCGAGTGACAACAGCCTTTCTGTGAGTGACCATTCCAGTGGGGCGTTTTCTGCTCCACTGGGGTGCAGCCGTTCTTGCAGCACACCCAAGAGCGCGGTTCATACGAGTCAGTGTTCGATCCGCTCTTGAGGTGTAGTGCCGGAGGGCACCCCGAAATCGCCGAGGGACTCGCGATCCACGGCGTTTCGCTGAAACGGCCAGTCGTACACCGTCTGACCGCTGGAGGTCTCATGCCCGTGCAAAATCCAGGTGCCCGCGAGCAGCAGCAGGGCCGGTAGCAGGAAATGCGCCTTCCACTGATCCCGCTCCAGCTCCCGGCGCCACCACAGAAGGACCGTGACCACCACCAGGACGCCGCCGATAAGCAGTGCTATCGACCCAATCGAAATGGTGTCCGAGTAACTCAATCGACTCCCCTCTAACGCTCCATGTCTTCGCACAACTCGGGACGGAGTTCCCACAGCATCTTCTCCGCCTGGCGTTCGTTTTGCCAGTGTCGGGTGGCGCGCTCGAAGGCGGCCGCCGCGCCCTGTTCCGCCGCTTCGGCGTCCTCGAACGAAATCTCGCGTGGGGGTATATAGACCGCCACCCGCACCACCTGCGGGTGCAGCAGGCGTCCCAGTTGAATCAGGAACAGGGCCAGGCGTTCACGCACGGTCCTTGCCTCGCGCTGGCACGCTGTCTTGAACGGTCTCCTGCATCGTCTGGATCTTCTCGCTGAAGCGTCGCTGCCGATCCCGGATTTCCGCCAGGTCACAGCGGGCCTCTAGGGCCAGATCGCGGCTGATCCCGCGTCGAACCAGCTCGTCAATGATGCAGTCGGTGCAAGGGGTCAGCCCGCGCGTCTTCTGTCCGCGCCCACAGGGGCAGTCTTCATCCCATGTGGCGGCACTCTGCTCAAAGTGTTTGCGAAGCTCCCAGATCAGGGCCGGGAATGTGGGTCGTTTTAGGTCGATCATCAGGTGCCCTCCGCCATCCGTTCTGCGCGGTGCTCCGGGCTCACAAACACGTACTCGATCGCGCTATGGACGATGTAATAGCAGGGCCGCCCCTTGAAGTGACTCTTGTGGAAGCTGACCGCGAAATCGGTATCCAGTCGCAATCCTGGCGGGCACTGATCATAGCCGAGCATCTCGCTGGCCTGCGTCCAGTCACAGCGGCGCCGGAACGTGCGTGCGGACACCTCAGTCGACCCATTAACCATCGCATCGATCGCTTCAGCGTCATCGTCCACGCAGCAGGTCAGGTACTCGAATCGGGGGTGTCATGGGTT
This sequence comes from Thioalkalivibrio sp. K90mix, assembly GCF_000025545.1. Taxonomy (NCBI): domain Bacteria; kingdom Pseudomonadati; phylum Pseudomonadota; class Gammaproteobacteria; order Chromatiales; family Ectothiorhodospiraceae; genus Thioalkalivibrio; species Thioalkalivibrio sp. K90mix. The sequence continues at coordinate 20,788 of NC_013930.1, read as the reverse complement.
CTCCTGCCGGCTTCGGGCCGGTTCCGTTAAATGAGGCTTCAGCGTAGCGAACCGGCCGGATCTGTCGAGTTTACGGCTCCGCGTTTCCCGATCCCTCTCGGCTCGCGAGATGATTCCGGATTTCGGTCGCAATCAACAGGACGACCAGAGTGGCCGCAACCGCTACCAAGGGGGCGATCATGGATGCCTGCACATCGGGCAAATGCGATTGTTGCGCATCGTGGAGGATCCACATCACCCCAGCGGCGCCGATCAACGACAAATTGATCAGGAACAAGCCGTCGAGGAGTTTTACCGCCATCTCGTGCGCGCTGCCCTGGGCCTTGTTCCATGTCAGGCCCGCCAAGCCATACCCCGCGAAAATCAGTCCGCCGGTTCCGTTGACCGCCACCACCGCAAGCCAGGACTTGAGGGCGCTTGAGACGTCCTCGTCGCCAAGATGGATCTCAAAGCCCCGAAGCGCCACCAGAAGCACGAGTGAGACCAACAGCAGAACGTGTCCACCAATCTTCCATTTCATCACTGTATGCTCCTTGTGCTGGCGAAATCTTTCGGCTCGAGGCCGTTGACTGTTTGCTCGAGTTGCGACAGTGCCTGAAGGAGACACTGCTTCTGCGAGTCTTCGCATTTGTCTCCGTGATGCGGCATTGGCGCGACCAATCCGCGGAAGCGTTCTATGAGGCCCTCCATCTCGGCAAGGGTGGATTCATAGTGTGATTGGGCTTTCTCGCACATAACGTTCTCCTGGCCGGCTTCGGGCCGGTTCCGTTGATTGAGGCTCCAGCGTAGCGAATCGCGTGGTCTTGTCGATTTTTCGCACCGTGTGATCGCCGTTTCTGACGGGTGTTTCCCGTGTCGCACTCCGACTGGGAGGGCCCGGCATCCCGATGGCGGTTGCCTGCGCCACCTTGCACCAGATGGCATCGCCGCCGGGTGCGGTGAAGCGCCTCCAGTGCCCACCGGTACGCATCCTCGTCCGGCAGGGCACCGAGAATGTTGCGGACCCGGTACGATCCGGGACCTGAACGGTCGCCTGGCTCGATGATGTCGCCGTAGGCGGTTCCCCTGACTATTCGATAACCACATCCAGGTCTCGCGCCAGACGGTCACCGGGCGTTTGGCCGGTCAGGATCTCGTAGCGGCGCTCGATTCCCCGGAAGTTCGAAACGGTAAGGCATGGCGCATGGCGGCGGCCGACCCCGCAACCCTCTTCCATCAGACGGGAGACCGTGCCGCGCAACTCAGGGTGAGCCTCGACCATCTGGGTGACCTTTTCATATCGCTCGTCGCTGATCTCACTGGGATACACCGTTGTCATGATTACGATAATCGCTACTATCAAACCGATGGCCATTGCGAAGAGTCGAACCCACTCCCAGGCTGTCATCTTGTTGATGTTGTTGTTGTCTAGTTCGTCGGTACTCACTTTTCACCTCCGTTGTGATGTTCTCGGTCAGGCCTTCCAGGCTCCGTTTGCTGTTGTCGTGCCAGTTCAACCTCGCGGTCGAGCCAGCCTTGTGCTTCCTTCTCGCTGGAAAAACCCATCCCTATAACCAACCCATCGTCGCGCTCCACAAACCACCCGGATGGTTTTGCCCGGACGGTGAAGGTGCGGGCTCCCAGCTGTTTTGACGTCATCTCGATGCCCCCCAATCATCGGCCGCAGCGAACACTATTCGCCCCGGTTCTCGCGGGACACCCAGCGTATCCGGGCGGTACCCGGCTCGGGCGTGGCTTCCAGCAGGGTCTTCCGGGATAGGACTTGAACCGCTCCGTCCTTCTTGCCCACCTCAACCGCCTGGATCTCGTAGCGGTACCGCGCGTTGTGGGCGAGGTAATGACTCCGAGCCGAGCGCTTGATCGGTTCGATCCGCGCATAAGGGGTCGATTCCCAGTCGGGGGACGCCGCGGGTAGTACCGGATATCGGTAGGCGCGGACGATGTAGCCGGTCTCAGCCATTGCCATGCGCCTCGCTCGTCGCTTGTTCGGCGGCCTCGATTGCGGCATCCACCGCGTCCTCACGGGTGGCGACCGTCGAGAGATCGGTCTTGAACGGGACACGGACCGCCAGCGCCGCACTCCGGTCTTCCTCCGATTCCTGATCCACGCCGAAACGCAACCAGGCGCCGTGCTTCACCAGGAAACGACCGCGTCGCGCATCCTGCGCCTGATTCGCATCTTCGTGACCCACTTCGGACACCGAGGGCAGGGCTGCCATCAGATCCGCCACCTCATGCAACCAGTCCTGCACGTCGCTGACGTCCCACATATAAGCCTCGGGGTCTTCCTCCGCACCGAGGACCTCCGCCAGCTCAATCAGGATCTCGTGCAGGCGCACACCTGATTCCTTTGGCCGTGGGGTCGAGGGCGTCTGTTCCATGCGGGGCTCCTTGATCTGTTAGTTCGCTTCCATGCTATCGCCCGGCCGTGGCCTGTCGATTTCTTCCGCCATCCCCAAACGAAAAACCCGGGCCGCCGAAGCGACGCGGGTAAGAGGCGTTTTCCTTTCTCGGGGTCGCTATGCGGCCACCGCCTCCGGACCGCGGGGCTTGAAGTAGCCGGGCCCCAACAGATCTTCCTCTCGCGGGCGCCCGAAACCTTCCTCTCGTTCCTCGATCATCACGCCGTACGCCAGCTTGATGGCCCGACGCCAGAATCGCGGCGCATCGCTGATCGCGCCGCCGTCGTCCTCGTCAATCGCCACGTAGGCGAGGTGACCCACCTCACCGTGAATCGATCCATCGCTCATGCGCACGCCACCCTGTTCCCAGATCGCCTCGAACGCCTCCGAGAGCGAGGGTTGCTTCTCCGCCTCTTGCAGCGCGACGAGCCCGTCCAGATGACCGCAGGCCTGTACGCGACTGGCGGCCACGAAAAGCGCCTGCATTTCCGGCGGCGCGACGTCGACCCGCAGACCCCCACGGACAAACGCATCCATCATCTGATCCGGTTTGCGCATCACCAGCGCCACCTCCGCCGCGGTGTGCATGTCCTTTGCGCCGCGAATACAGGATACCTCGAACTGCACCTCGTCCCGGACGGAGTCGGTGACCGCCAGCAGGGCGAACCGTGTCGCATCGGTGGTGCGCTGAACCTTGCGCCCGGTTTCCTCGACACCGCTCGACAGCTCCGATTGGTGATCTCGGTCAAAAGCCACCATCGGCTCCTGATAGCCTGCCTTCAGGGCGGCATTGCGGGCCCGTTCGATATGCACCCCCTTTGCGCGTTCGGCTGCCTCGACCGCAGTTGAGTAGGTGTAGACGCTCGGGTCTCCAGACGCCGTGTGGCAGGCGAGGGTGACGACTTCGTTGATCTTCGACATTGGATATTTCCTTAGCGGCTCTGCGCCGCTTGCGTTGATGGAGGCTTCATCGTAACGAGTCCTTCAGATCTGTCGATTTTCAGGCTGCGCCCCACTTGTGCCCCACTCGTTCCCTTACTTATCCAGGATCGTCTCCTCGGGAGGTCTGTGGTTCGCCCTCTCTTGTGCAATCCTGATCGACTGAAGCAGATCCGCCACGGGTGGCGCATTGACGGTTCGCTCATACCTCGCTTCAATGCTTGAAAGCTCCGCCTCCTGGATGCACATCGGCTTTACGTTGCCGCCGTATTTGCAGCCGCTCTCCAGCTTCTCCAAAACGATCGCATGCAGATCCGGCCGCTCCTCGACGATCTGCCCCAGTCGTTCGTATTCCTCGGTACTGATTTCGCCCCCCAAGTCTGGGTTGAACGCACTAGGTGTGCTGAACGCACTAGATCCCAAGACAACCTCCAAAACCAGTGTGGTGCCTATGACTATGATTATGATTAAGGCGTACGGCATTTTGTATTCCGTTTTCCTCAGTGAATAGAACACGAATTGTTTTTCTACGTCCTGGGGCCATCCTGAACTCCAACTTCCTTTTGTCGATTTTCCATGGCCTCTTCGTGTTCGCGCGGCGCGCGAATCCATCCCCTTGTCACGGCGAAACGGAAGGGCTTCTCGGATTCGCCCCGGCGCATTCCGGAACGCCACACGGGTGAGGCAGGGGCTCACCGCGCCCGGTTCGCGCTGAACATAGGGGTTCGGCGTGGTCGCTTCTGCTGACGCGCGCCCTCGACCCGCTCAGCAATAATCTTCGTACGGTGTTCCCTCCAGCCCGTCCTTCGGCACGCGCTCACCGCGGTTATGTCGCCGCAGCGCCCGCGCTTTCTCCCAAATCGCCTCTCCCGGGTAGCGGTCGATCAACGGCTCGGGGTCGATGCCCTCGATGACCGCCAGATGCTTGCAGGCCGCGATCCAGGCGCCGCGCTCACCATGGTCCTGTATCCAGAAGCACTTCTGGTGAAAATCGCCGTTGACCATCTTACGGACCATGAAGGCGCGGTACTCGTGCTCGCGCCCCCAGGCATAGTCGACTAGATAGGGCTGAATCCCGCCGACCGGCGACATCCCTTTGCTGGGTCGTTCTCGTTTTTTGCGTTCTCGCGCGGCCTGCTGTCCATCCAGAAGCTCTTGATCAAAGGCCTCGGCTGCGGCTCGGGCCCTCTCGATTTCCGCGGGCGTATCCCGTCCCACCTTCGCCGGGAATGACCGGTGGAAGATCCGTCCATCAACGCTTCGGCGAACGATGAATCCGTAGTTCCCCCACGGGGAGGGCGTTGTCGTGAAGTCTCGCATCGTGTTCTCGTTCGACGGGGCTAGTCCGCGCCCTCGATCACCGCTTGGAGGTGCCGGTAGGTCCGAAGGGCGAACGTTTCACCCTCCGGGGCACGCCACTGTGGGCATTCGTGATCCATCCGGGCGCACAGGGCGCCCCACCCGCGCGCCAGGGCGTCCCATTGCGGGCTGGCGGCGCGCAGCAGACGCAGGCTCTCGGGGGCCGCTTCCGGCACCTGATCGATCAGCAGGCGGCACCGGCGCAGATCCGAGGGGTCGTGCGGGTAATGGATGGCCTCGGGCAGATCCGCCCCGTTGAGATCGGCTTTCAGTGCGCCCGCCAGCGTGTTGGCGGACAGGCCGGGCTCGCCATGGGCGCCCCAGTGTCGCAGGCGCTCCATGACCGGGGCATCCGGCCCCGGGGCGCTGGCCTTGGCGTCCTCGTCCAGTGCCCGGGTGCGGGCCGCCAGCGCATCCGGCGGGCCGATGAAGAAGGTCCACCCGGTCCGTGCGGCCAGGTCCATACTCAAATGGAGGTTTTCTTCCTCCTCTGACAGGCCGCGCATCAGGGCGTTGAGCAGGCGCATCGATACCCCGTTGGGGCCTTCGACACCAATGCAGCCATCGGGCAGCTCATGGACGGTGAACCGATTGGTCGTGCGTCCCTCGTTGGCGTGAACCGTCATGTAATCCGACATAATACTTACCCCTCCCTGGATGATTTCATTCGCGCCGAGGCATCGAGTCGCTCGACGATGCGCTGCCCGGGACTGGTGTGCCGCACGTATTCCAGCAGATCCGGGTTCTCGGCCTCCATTTCTTCGAGACTGGCGACCAGCTCCCGGGCCCGCTGAACCGCGGGGCTCTCGTCCAGGGCTCGCACGAACGTCCGGGACGCGCCCTCCAGCAGAGCGACCGTGTCACGGTCGACCGGGGCGGAATACCAGTCCTCGCCATTGGTGGTGAGATGCAGGTTGATCCCGGCCGCTGTGCGTTCCAGTCGAACTTCATGCGGCCCCTGCTTGCGGGTCACTTCCTTGTTCATGGTCGAATCTCCGCTGTGGATCGATGGGGTTCCAAGGTCTTAGCTGTTGGCCGTTCCGGCATCACCTCAATCCTTGTGCAGACCCTCGTGTTCGGCATACGGATACTCTGCGTCCGCCTTGGCGCGTTCCCCCTTGCGGGTCGCCATCTCGAGATCGCGCCCCGGGGCCAGGATAAACGTCCCTGTGCGACCGGTGTGGTGGCGATCGACGGACAGGCGCTCGATCTTGCCCTGCGCCTCCAGCCACGCGGCGAACCCGATATTCGGGGTCATGCCAGGGGCCGGGGCTTCTCCGGCTGCCACGGCGTTCACGTAGGCCTCGCCCAGCGCGAACAGGTCCAAATCCTCCAGCGCGCGGGCGAACACGTCCACACCAAAGTCGTCGAACTCCCCCGAGTCGAGGGTGAAGATGCGGTCCTTATCGACTGAATGACTCATGGTATTCTCCTGCCGGCTTCGGGCCGGTATCCGTGATGGGTATGGTTCCAGAATAGCCGAGGAGGGCGGGTTGTCGATTTCTTCTCCCGCCCTCCGTCGATCCGCCTTGCGGTGGGCTCTCGCTCGGATGTTTCTCGAGAACTCGGGGGTTATTCGCCCCGATGGAACGGCTCGAACGGGCAGCGCGCCGCCGGGGTCGGCGTGATTCCGGTTGCTACCGCATTGTCCCAACTCAGGCCGCAGGACAGGCAGGTCACCTTGTCGCGGGCCTCGTCGCCCGGTTGCAGCGGCCGCACCTCGAAGTCGTCCGGGATATCCTCGGAGGTGAGGCGCGTCTGGAATGTGAGGACCGTTTCCTCGGCATCCTCGATTTCGGGTGCGGCCAGGGTGACCACCCACCAGTCCTCATCCAGGCCGTCGCCGTATTCGTTGGCCTCCTCGGCATCCGCGAACGGGCCGATATGACTCATACCATCGACAGGGTTGCCGACGATGAGGATGGCCGGGCTGATGTCATTGATCGTTTCCATGGGGATTCTCCTACCGGCTTCGGGCCGGTTCCGTTGAATGAGGCTCCAGCGTAGCGAATCGCGTGGTCTTGTCGATTTTTTGGAGCGTGTGATCGCCGTTTCTGACGGGCATTCCCCGTGTCTCACCCCAACTCGAAGCGTGCTACATCCTGGTAACTGGTTGCTGTGCCACCTTGCGACAGGTGGCGTCCCCGCCGGGCGCCGCCCCAACCCCTGCCGGCAGGATGCGCCCCGTCCCGGTGTCCACGACACTCAGATCAAAGTCCTCCAGTCGTTCAACCGCGACGGTGCGGTGAAAGGCCTCCAGCGCCCACAGGTACGCATCCTCGTCGGGCAGCGCACGGGGAATGTCGCTGATCCGGTACGCGCCAGGTACTGAGCGGTCGTCCGGTTCGGTGATGTCTCCGTGCGCAGTCGCCAGGATCAGGAGTGATCGGTTGGACTGCTCAGAGGTATCGGGCATCAACAGGAACGCTCCTCGCGCCCGACCCCGGGGCGCGGTGACTGTGTGGGATGGGGCCGCTGGCGTTCGTTCAGCCCAGCGGGTCCAGTTCGCGGAGCAGGAGGGTCACGAGCCACGGCGGAAGGTCAGTCCCGGTTTTCTCGCACGACACACCGCCGATCGACTCGCACTCGGTCGGTTCTTCATCCTCGCTCAGCAGCCGACCGGCCTTCGTGTCGAGCACGAAGATCGCGAGGTCTTCAACGAAGGCGATCCCATGACTCTCATGGAACGTCTCCAGCGCGTAGTATGCGGCCTCATCGTCGGTCACACGAGCCGGGATGCCGTCTACGCTGTAGACGCCCGGGATGGCGCTATCATCCCCTTTGAATTCGTCCCCATCCGGCGGCAGCATGTGGCGCTCGGGCAGCACAACAACAAGGACGTTGCGGTAGGGGCTTTCAGTGTTCGTTTGAGACACGGTGGTAATCCTCTTTGCCGGCTTCGGGCCGAGTCCGCCGCCCGGACGATGCCGGGCGGATTTCGGTCGTGTGGAGTGAGGGCGTCGTGGATCGCAGACCTATCGGCTCACGGCGGAATCGGCGTGGGACTGCTCGGCCCCGATGTAGCCTCGGACCTTGTCGCGGCGCACGTTGGCGGCCATATTTGCCCAGTCCATACCCGAAAAGAACTGAGCCGCCAGGTCTCCGGAATTCACACCGATAATGGCCTGCAAGCGGCCAAGGGCCTCATCGAACTCGGGGGTCTCTATGTCGCAGCGCGCCAGGGCGACGATGCACTCCTCGACCTCGGGGTTCTCGTTAATCAGTTCGGGGTCCGGGAGATCCATGAAGAATCTGGGCTCGGAGCCCGCGCGGATCAGACCGTAGGCGGCCTCCAATGGCGAAATCGTCTCGGTCTTCTGGTCGCCTGCATCCGCGACGATCTCCCCCGTAACCGCTTCTTGAGCCAGACCTTCGACCGATTGCTCCAGTACCTCCGGGTTCTCGGCGTAGAAGGTCACGGTGACGGTCTTGCGATAGTAGTTCTGTTGCGACATTGAAAAGCTCCTGCCGGCTCCGGGCCGGTATCCGTTGATGGAGACTCCAGCGTATCGAAGACGCCGGATCTGTCGATTATTGGCAGTGGACCGCGGGGCGTGCATCCGTGCCGATGGGGCGAGGAGTGCCGTACAGGGGCGGCCGGGCTAGTCGATGGACACCCCTACGTCCCGCGCCAGACGATCGCTGATCTTTTTGCCGGTCAGGATGTCGTAACGTTTTTCGATCTCCTGGGCGTCCCAATAGGTCAGACACGTCCCATGTCGAACCGGCAGGCCGCATCCTCCTTCCATCAGGCGGGCGACCGTCCCCTTCAGCTCAGGTTGAGCCTCGACCATCTGGGTGATTTCCTCATATCGCTCGTCACTGATCTCGGCGCCGATCACAAGCAGAACGCTGATTAACCAACTAACCGCTAACACAACAAACACAGCAGGCCCAATGAGCACCACCCGATCAAAGAGCGACCTATTGGTTTCGTCGTTGTCGCAGGATTCGTGGCTATGCATACGTCACCTCCGCTGCAATCGGGTCATTCGAGGGCGAGAGTCGACGTTCAACTTCATCCTCTGATGACCTCCAGCGGGATGATGCAGACCGACTCGAGCTCGTCCGTCTTCAGGTAGGATTCGCGCTTTTCATGCAGCCAGGACGGATTGACGTCGTGCTCGTACTCGCTCATGCAGGCCAGCGCCTCGGGGCCGTACTGCCTGGGGTAGTCGCACTTGCGCTGCGCCATGAGGACAAAGATTTTCACGAGGCTTCTCCTTTTTCTTGTTCGGCCAGCGCCAGCTCGCGGTCAAGCCAGTCTTGCGCTTTCTTCTCGGTGGGGAATCCCACCCCCATCAAGAAACCGTCGTCGCGCACCACAGCCCACCCGGACGTTTTCTCCCGGACGGTGAATGTGTGATCCCCCAGTTGTCTTGACGTCATCCCGATGCTCCCCATCAGCGCCCGCGGGCGTTCTTCGTGTTCCGCACCCGCGCTTCGCAAATCCTCACGGCACAATCACGCCGGTGGTGGTGCCCCGTCTGAGGGTCGAGGTAATAGACGCCCGAACCAACCCTGCCGCCTTGATCTTCAGGATTTTTCAGGCGCTTCCACCGGAACGACCACAGCGTTAGTGAATCCAGGACCGGAACGACCAAGGGCCGAACAAGGAAGCGGCCAATGGCCCGCTTGTATGCTGGTCGGTTATGGCTATTGCTGTACATTGCGACACCCCTCCTATTCGTCCGGGACGTTCTCGATTTGGTCAGGGTTGAGGGCGATCTCTTTGCCATCCTCGGTGACCCAGATCACCTTGCCATCTTCCAGGACGGTCCGTTGGGAATTCCAGTGGACCTGGGTTTCCCCTACATAGATCGGCGTACCGTCTTCCTCGATGCCTTGCACCAGGGCGACGCCTTCGATCACTTCCTTGGTGCCATTGAGCAGGGTATCCGTGCCTTTGATTCGCAGTTCCATGATGATTCTCCTGCCGGCTCCGGGCCGGTTCCGTTGAATGAGGCTTCAGCGTAGCGAACGCCGCGGATCTGTCGAGTTTATAGGGCGCTCGTCATAGGCCAGGGCCTGTGGCAGGCTATCCCTGTTCGGGTCCAATGGATCTCACGTCCCGATGGGGCCGTGGTTGCAAACGTCAGATGGATGGACCCATGTCCGGTTCCGACCGGTATTCACTGGCCTTCGGGCCGGTGGCTGTCAGCTCTCCAGGTCCACTACCGGCCTCGGGCTGCCTCGATGCGTTCCATCACCGAGCGCTTGAGGCGGACCGGGTTGGAGATCCGGACCATGCGAAAATCACCCTCACCGCCGGCGCCACTGGACGACACCTCCAGCGACCCCACCATGAGCAGCCGGTCGATGATGCCGCGGCGGATGGTTGGAATCCGAGCATTGTCGTAATACAGCGCCCGTTGCTTGTTGGCGACGAGTCCGACCGAGGCGTGCAGGTACTCCGGGTGCATCTGCCAGGTGTAGTAGTACCGGGACAGCATGATCCAGGCGGCCATGCCCAGGGCCCCGGCTATTCCCAGGAGCATCCCCAGGGTGCCAATCCCTGTTTCACCCAGACCGGGGAGGTTGAAGCTGGCCCCGGCAAGATCCCGCAGCAGCTGCGACTCCTGCCGCGCCAGGCCGGCGGCGGCGGTCGGGGCATACAGACCGCCCGCCAGCAGGGCGGCGCCGATCAGCAGGCGTCCGTAGAAAGCCCGGATGGCCGGGCGGATGACGATAGGGGGTTCCGTGTTCATGCGCGCGTGCCCTGATGTTCCCGTTCGACGACCTTCACCATTTCCAGGTAGTCCTGCCACCGGTATTGGTGATTGTCCGACTCGCCGGGGGCGTCCGGGTCGTCATCTTGCTGGCGGCACAAGGCCCGCGCGGCACGCTCGCGCCAGTCCGCCTCCGGGAGCACCGGTCGTTTGATCGCATGGTACGCCCGCCAGACGCACCCGTAGATGTGGTCCGGATCGGGATAGAAGTCGAGTCCGCCTTCGTCGCGGTTTTTCCCGTCCCGCAACAACGGCCCGTGGACGGCGTCGGTCAGCTCCTTGCGGACCTCTCCCAGGGCTTTTCGGCTGCGCTCGAGCAAGCCGAGTACCTGGTGCCGGGCCACTTCCACCTCACGGCTGTCGCGATCACCCGCCTGCCGGCTGGCGCGGACCAGGTTCTCCACCCATTCCTCTACGTGTTCTTTCGTCACTCGCTCCATGTTCCTTTCGCTCCCGTTCCTGTCCTAGCGCCCATTCCAGGGCCTTTTCCCATGCCTTCCCGGCGTTTCCGGCGCTGGCGATCGCGCGCCCATCGGGCAGTTCGACCACATACCCTCGAATCCCGAGCGCCTCGCGCTGGCGGCACCGAGCCCCAGGAAGCCTTCCCAGGGCGTCTGCCTTGGGGGTCGCGCCCGGCATTGGGCCGCGGGCGAACACTATGCGCCCCCGTTCTCGCAGGACACCCAGCGTAGCCGGGCGGCACCCGGCTCGGGCGCAGCTTCCAGTAGGGGCGCCCGAGACAGGACTTGTACCGCTCCGTCGTTCTTTCCCACCTCAACCGCCTGGATCTCGTAGCGGTACCGCGCGTTGTGGGCGAGGTAATGACTCCGAGCCGAGCGCTTGATCGGTTCGATCCGCGCATAAGGGGTCGATTCCCAGTCGGGGGACGCCGCGGGTAGTACCGGATATCGGTAGGCGCGGACGATGTAGCCGGTCTCAGCCATTGCCATGCGCCTCGCTCGTCGCTTGTTCGGCGGCCTCGATTGCGGCATCCACCGCGTCCTCACGGGTGGCGACCGTCGAGAGATCGGTCTTGAACGGGACACGGACCGCCAGCGCCGCACTCCGGTCTTCCTCCGATTCCTGATCCACGCCGAAACGCAACCAGGCGCCGTTCTCCACCAGGAAGCGCCCGCGTCGAGCATCCGCACTGTCAGCGTCGGATCCGGGGGGTGTCGGTGTGGTCTGTTCCATGCGTTCTTCCTTGTTCTGACTGTTCGCTTCCATGCTATCGCTCGGCTTGGGTCTGTCGATTTCTTCGGGCGTCAGCGCCCACCACGCCAGGGGAACGGCTTCAGACCCGCCGGGCAGGTAGGGTGTGCCTCTATCCGACAAGCGGGCCGAACGCCTGAACCCGCCGGGCCCAAGCCTGAAATCCCTCGTCTGCACCTACCATCGAATGAATCAGCTCGCCTCGGGATCGGGCGATCTCCACGACCTTGCCGCGTACACCGTGTTGCACGAGAACCCAGCCCCGCCAGCCGTTCTCCTGAAACAGTGCCAGGCGCAGGGCTGTGCTGAAATCATCGGCGCGGTCGGCCGGGTGCTGGCGGCGGATATAGGGGCGGTACTTCTTGTGATGACTGCTCATGGCTTCCGTCCGTGGATGTCTTCCACGTTCCTAGCGTAGCCAAGACCCGGACAGCGGTCGATTTCTCGGTTGGCACCCCGGACACAAAAAACCCGCGCCGCCGAGGCGACACGGGTGGGGTAGGGGTGGCACCCCCGTTATGCCGAACGCGGGCTAGCCCGATGTGCACGTGTCACTGGTCTGGCGGATCTTGCGGACGGTGTTGTCAAGACTCCCGGAGTACACATTCCCGGCGCCGTCGACGGCGACGCCGTAGACCCGATCGGAATGCCCGGTAAAGCTCCAGACCTCGCTCCCGTCCGGGTCGATCTTGCGGACGGTGTTGTCACGGCTCCCGGAGTACACATTCCCGGCGCCGTCGACGGCGACGCCGTAGACGCTGCTGGAATGCCCCTCGAACTTCCAGACCTCCTCGACGCTCGTCCCATCACAGAGATCTTCTTTACCACCCCCACCGGTCGCCACGAAACTCGCGGTGTCGGGAAGGATGACGCGGTAGTTGGCACTTTCGGCGAAGGCGGCCCCGCCCAGGGTCAGCGCCATGCCGGCGGCCGCCAGGGCGTTCAGGGGAGTACGGTAATTGATCGTCATCAGGACGCTCCTTGTCCAGGGGGTTCTTCCAGGGTCTCTTGAGATTAGAGCCCGCGACGCCTTTGGTGTTGTCAAAGGTCGTTCCCCGGACAAAAAAAAGCCCCGCCAAAGCGGGGCTGGTGGGCTAAAGCTCCTCAGTGAGCCGCTCACGCAGCTCATAGAGGAGGGAAGGATCCTTCCGGCAATCCCGAAGGATGTGCAGAAGGGTGAGAATGTCCTTTTCGGACAGGGCAGAGAAGTCGACATCGTCGAACATCGCAGCCTCCTGGGCTGATGGGTGAATTTCCGCTTGGATCTACAAGCATTGATTTCACCCGCCAGAGGCTGGCTGTTCAGGTGATGGCTATCTCCTTCATTGCGTCCCGAATGTCCTCCGCCGACCAGGCATCGGTCGGGGCGTTGGTCGTTCCGCACGAGGGGCAATCCTCATCCACCTCGCCGTCCCAGGCGGTCCAGTATTCATGGCCGCAGGAACAGGTGTAGGTGAGGACAAAGCCCTCGTCGAGCGCCCAGACATGGGCCTCTAGCATATCGCTCGCAAATGACATAGTGGTTCTCCTCAAGAAAAAGGCACCCCGAAGGGTGCCCGTTGGGTTACGCGACCAGGTCCGCACGCTCAGCGGGGGTGATCGTGTCTTTCAGGCGGAAACGAAGTTCGATCGCCGCCTGCTTGCTGGTATCCGACTCCGAACCGTCTTCCAGGATCGGGGCCACCTGTTGCTTGAAGCGATGACCCTCGGACCACTGGCCCCACATCATCAGGGCAAAGTAGAGGGTACCGCGCTCGGTGGCGTCCAGGTCGAACCCGGACTCGGGGCGGATGTTGATCTTCTCGCACAGCGCTTCGATCTCATCCTCGTCCAGCAGCTTCCACTCACAGATCGACCGGATATCCGGCGAATCCGTGAACAGCAACTGCGTGGCCCGCAGAGCCGCCAGCACCAGGGTGATGTCGCCCGCACGAAGCGGGACGTTTTTCGTATCGCTCATGGTGTTTCTCCTCAAGAAGCCCTCAACGGGCGTTGGTAGTAGTTACCGGGGCTGCGTCTGGATTCGACCCGTGGCGCCCATCGGATCCCGAATGCTGGCGTCGTGAAAGACGTCGGCCTGATCCTCGGACACCCAGCCCTGGTCGTTACTCCAGTAGAGCTGTTCGCCATCCTCTTTGTGACCGGCGATTAAAAACGCGCCCGGGGCGTCGGGATCCACATGGCTCCAGTACATCCCCAGGGCTGTCTCCAGCCCTTCGAGGTACGCCGGATCTTCCACATCGATTCCTGCGCAGGCATGCGCCAGCACAAGACTCCCCACGATGTCGGGCAGGTCGGGATCGTGCGTGACGGTCCCCGATGTCCCATGCTCGTTTTCCGAGAGGGTGATTTCGATGCCGTCGACCGGCAGCTTGATGTTGCGTTCAGACATGGTGTTTCTCCTTGAATGCGCCCCCGTAGGGGCGGGTAGGGGTGTTGCCGTTCAGGCGGTCAGGATGGCGGGGTTCTCTCGGAGATCGGCCCGCAGGCGCTCCTCGTAGTCTTCGACCAGCCGAAAGGCTTCCGCTCGCAAGAGACGGTCGCCTTCCTGCATGACCTCCAGCAGTTGCCGCTTCTCGCGCAGGTACACTCGCGCAAAGTTCGGGTCGTGCCGAAAGATCGAACGGGAGTTGTCGATCAGATCCGCCAGCTTCACGGTCTGGGCCGGCATTGGAGACTGGGCAAGATGCGCCCGGTCCAATGCCTTCCGCTCGGCTCGATTGCCGTCCTCGGGCCGACTCACATCGGTGAGCCAGTAGACGAGGGAGGCGACCTTGCCACCGAATTCCCGCTCGATGTCCGACAGCTCGACGTCAGTATCCTCCACCGTGTCGTGCAGCCAGGCAGCGGCCAACATCGACTCGGTGTGATCCACCGAACGCACGAGCGCCACGACAGCGGCCGGATGCACGATGTAAGGCTCGCCGGTGTACTTGCGTACCTGACCCACACGCGCGTGGGCTGCGGTCGCAAACCGACGCGCCCGGTCCTCCAGCTTCGTTTCGCGATCAGACATGATCATCTCCCAGACCCATGCGGATCCTGGTGAGTTGATGCTCCTTGATGCGGTTGTACTCCGCCACTTCAGACTGACCAATGAACAATGGGCGATGCAGATCCGGCGGGAGTGGATTCCCGTCCAGGTCCAACGCCTTTTCGCCGACTCGGGCGGTCTTCAGGTGGCTCAGGTACTCCGGCACCCCAAGACCTCCGTGATACGCGTAGGCGTTGCCCACATAGACTTCGTCGTCTCGCTTTCCGATGCAATGCATGGTGGTTCTCCTCAAATGCGCCCAGAGGGCGGTTGGGTTCAGTGGATCAGTCCCGCTTCACGGGCTTCCTGTCGACAGCTCTCCCGAAATGCTCGGGCTTCTTCAAGCGCCGCTTGCTTCTGGTCGAACTTAAAACGATTACGGTCCAGGCAGACGATCTTCCCGCGCAGCTTGGGTACCCAGTAACTGCGGAAGTCGCCGTCCTCGATCACGCTGATGGTCCCTGCGTAGGCACGCGGAGCCATTGCGTAATAGACCAGCTTCGACTCTCGTTCCGTCATGGTGTTTCTCCTGAAAAACCTCCCGCTCAAGGGGAGGGTGGGTGTATCACGCTCGGGAATGCCCGATGCGCGCCTTATCCAACACCGGGTGAGGGTGCTGGCTTAAAGACGGTGGAGCGGGGCAGGGCCCCTGGATCTGGATGGATCCGGGTGCATTCCCCGACGAACCCTTATTCGCCCGGGAATGCACCCCGAAGGGTGCTCAAAAACCCCGCGTCCGAAATGAACGCGGGGGTGTGGGTTTGCGGTGTAATCAAAGGCTTATAAGCACTTCGAATACCCGCAGTCGAGGCAGGTCGGACAGCCATCCATCATCTGGGTGGCACCGCCGCACTGGGGACAATCGCCCTGCTGCGGAACGCCCGATTCTTCACCCGGAGGCGGGGTCTGGACCGCCGCCGGACGGACCGGCGAGATTTGACCCTGATAGGCCTCCACCAAATCCCACAAGGGGAGCTGGTTGCCATCCAGGTCCAGGAACCCTCGACGATAGAGGATCATCTGGATGGAATAGGCAATCGCGGCGGCTTCGGAGTTGTGATACACCGGCTTGCGGTATTCATTCAATCCGCACCGCACTGGCCCCTTGTCCCACGTCACCTGACGCAGGTCCATTAGCGCCTGTGCGGCATAGCCACCGCGGGCGGCTAGGGAAAGGCTCCGCATGGTCGCGGAGATCCACTGGTACGAATCGGACTGCTGCCCGGTCGGCAGGAAGAACTCGATCGGCCGTTCAATCACGACCTTCTCGCCATCCACCATACCCTCGACCGGCATGAAGCTGACCAGCAGGTAGACCGTCTGTTTGCCGTCTTGGGTGTAGTAGCAGATCTTCTGTGAAACTGCCGGTAACTCCCCTTCCGGCCGCGACGAAATGCGCCGCTCCAGGGGGTCAATGTCCGCCGGCTTGTTTTCCGCCGGGGCCTGGGGCCCGCCGCCGCGATGGACGGCGATAATGGGCTTCTTGATTTCCTTCATGTCCATTTGGATCTCTCCTGAAAAAGGGGTACACGCCCCCAGCCGGGGAACGTGTCCCCGGTGGGGTTGAAAGCAGGGCCTACAGCATTCCGTAGTACCCCTCCTCAATCGCGGCGAACAGGTTGGCGGCCGTGTGTTCCTGGCCGTTGTGCCAAACCTTTTCGTTGCCACGCAGCGTGACCTCCTCGCCGTTGTCCTGAACGAACGTGAAGGTTTCCTTCTCGAGCTGCTTCGGGTCCATGAGGACGCCCATCGCGGACTTCGGGTTGTACCGGTAGGTGGTACAACCTTTCAGGCCACTCTCAAACGCCTCCAGGTACACGTTCTCGAAATCACCGAAGTCGATCTCAGTGGGAACGTTGACGGTCTTGGAGATGGACGAATCCACCCACTTTTGCGCCGCCGCCTGGACCTGCACATGCTCGGATACCGAGACGTCATTCGCGCTTCGCGCCGTGGCCGGCAGTTCCTCCGGACCCGCTTCCGGGTTGACGAAGTACCGATAGGCCAACAGCTCGAACGAATAGACGTCCTGGGACTCCTTCGACTGCTTGCCGGGCACGATGACGTTCCGGGTGTAGTGATGCATGAAGGAGGGTTCAATGCCATTGCTGGCATTGTTCCCGATGGACAGGGAAATCGTCCCGGTGGGGGCGATCGAGGTGGCGTGCGTAAACCGGGCGCCATGCTCGGCCAACTCCTCCACCAACTTCGGCTCCACCTCAGCGATGCGCTGCATGTACCGGCTGTACCGGGCATGCAGAACACGACCCTTGATGACATCGCCTACGGAATACCCGTCGCGAGCCATCTCCGGACGCTGCCGCATCATCTTCGGCGTGATCTCGAAGTCCTCGTCCAGGACCGGAGCCGGTCCCTTTTCCTTCGACAGCTCCAGACCCATCTTCCAGGACTCGACTGCCATCACCTGGGCCACCTCTTCCGTAAAGGCCAGAGAGCCCGCTTCCCCGTAGGGAAGCCCCATCATTGCCATCGTCGATCCGAGACCGAGAAACCCCATGCCGTGACGACGCTTGCGCATGATCTCCTCGCGCTGCGCCTCAAGAGGCAAGCCCGAGCGATCCACGACGTTGTCCAGCATCCGCGTGAAGATCCGCACCACCTTCTTGAACCGGGCCCAGTCGAACTCGGCCTTCTCCGTAAAGGGGTCCTTCACAAACCGCGTCAGATTGACGCTGCCCAACAGGCAGGCGCCATCCGGAGGTAAGGGCTGTTCACCACCGCACTGTTACTTTCACCGGCTACCCGGCTACTGACCCGGCCCGAAGGCAGGGCGGGGAGGCGCTTCGGCGCTCCCTCTCCCGTTTCTGGGTTCGACGCGAACATCGAACGGCGTTATCCGGGAGTCCAGACTGTCGCTCCATCTCCTGCTCCCAGGAGAGCCCAATCACTCAGTCGTTCAGGCTGCACGGGATCGCTCCCTGCTTGCCCCCTGTCATCCCCGCCGGGATTTCCAAGTCGATCAGATCGGGTGTTTCCATGCTGCGTCACCGCAGCAGGCCGCATGGTTACTTACGGGTTGGTGGCCCTGATGGTCTCGCAGAACCAGTTGTTGTTCATCTCGTTGATACGATCCACGAGAATGAACCCCGGCTCCGCGTGGTCAAAGGTCGACTGCATGACCTTGTCCCACAGCTCCCGAGCACGCACCGTGCGATACACACGGCATGCCACTCGGCCGTCATCGTCCAACGTGTACCCATCCTCGATCACCGGCCAGTCGCGGTAGATGATCTCGTGGTCTTCCTCCGACTCGCTGGGGAGCAAGGGGAAGGCCAGCTTCCAGTCCGCGTCAGCCTTGACGGCTTCCACGAACTCGTCGCGAATGAGCAGAGACAGGTTGAACTTGGTCAGGCGCCCCTTGGCGCGCTTCGCAGCAATGAATTGCTCCACGTCCGGGTGCCCGATATCGAAGGTGCCCATCTGCGCCCCGCGACGCCCTCCAGCGGAGGACACGGTGGCGCATGTGGCATCGAAGATGTCCATGAAAGTGAGCGGACCACTCGTTTCGGCACCAGCGCCGGATACGGTGGCCCCCTTCGGACGGAGGGTGCTGAAGTCGTAACCGATACCGGCTCCAGACTTCAGGGTCATCCCGGCCGCCACGGTGGCTTCCAGGATATCCCGCATCGAATCCCGAACCGTTCGGGATACCGTGCAGTTGATCAGGGTGGTCGCGGGCTTGAAGGCCTGCGCCCCTGCGTTGGACAGGATACGCCCCGCAGGGATCGCCCCATTCTCCAAGGCCCAACGGAAGTCCGCTTCGTGCTTCTCGCGAACTTCTTCCGGTTCCTCGGAGGCGAGGTCTGCGGCCACCCGGCTGAACATGCCATCGAGGTCACCGTCAACCGGCGCCCCATTCATATCCTTGAGGTGGTACTTGCTATCCCAGATACCCAGCGAGGCCGCCTGGTAGGGAACGTCCTGGGTGTTACGGGCAACATCGCCCGAGATTACTTCCGACATGGTTTTCTCCTTGCCTCCAACCTTGGAGGTCTTGAATGAACCAGCAAGGCTGGCGGAGGCCATGATCCCCGGTTCAACCGGGAGACTCAAGGTGCCGCCAACCCGACCGGGGTGAAGTTTACGCGGGACAGGCCCGCGATCAAGCTCCTACTGGGTGACCCGGTAGGTGTTTCCGTGACGAATCAACCGGACCGGCTGACCTACACCGAAGGATTGGTCGACGCCCTGGGTGACAACCACCTGGCGACCGTCTTCAAGCTCTACCTGGAGCTCCAATCCTTGCTGCTGCGCCATCCGCTGATCAGCTCGAGAGCCAATCGCCGATCCCGCCGCTGCTGCCGCGGTCTGCGCGATCCGTCGCGTCGCACCATCGCTTACCTGGTTGCCTACCGCAGCTCCCGCCGCAGCACCGGCAATGGCGCCAATGGTTCCACGCTGACCCGCACGCGAGTCCTCCTGGACCCGAACACTACGGATATCAGTCACGGTTCCGTTCACAACGGTACCCGGAGTCCGGGCCTGATTGACGGAGTAGTCCCCGCTGCCGATCGGCGTATTCGCACAACCGACCATCACCAGGGATGCCAGAACAACAATCACGAGCTTCATCTTTCGCATGGTGTTTCTCCTGAACATGCGACCCCGCTCCACCGGGACCGCTGAATAAGCACAAAACCCGAGGAGGGGCTAAAGAAGCGCGGAATGCGCTATTCCCACCGAAAACCCAGCGGCGGCTCCTGCTGCTTGGCAGGGGCCGGACGGGGGGGCTTTCCCAGGGAAGGTTTCGACCGCTCTTGCGGCTCATGGGTGGTTTCTCCTGAACGCTCGAGTTCCTGCATACGCTCCTCAGCCGTAACCACGCGTGGCTGAAACCGCGGTGAACGCGATTCCTCCGACGTGCGGTAGACCGGCTCTTTGCGCTCTACAGAGGTTGAGGGCTCAGGGGAGGGTGGTGAACGCCGTTCCCGGCGCGGTGAGCTTGACGCAAAACCTGAGTCAGAACCCTGACCAAAATTGAAGCTCATCCCGACACCGGTCACCGGGGGCGCTTGCTGCGCCACCGCAACCGGATCCGGTTTGGGCTTCGTTTCTGGGGTGGGCTCCGTGTTGCCTTCAGACCCGGAATCCTCCAAGCCCTGGATAACGCCGTCATCAGGATCGACAGCCGCCCGTACGACGCGAATGTGCTCCCCAATCAGGGTAACGGTCGTAAGGGTGGTGCCATGAACCTCGATACGCTTGGGCTCCATGTGTCCCTTCACAGAGACAAGAGCACCTTTCCTGGCGTACGAGAGCGCAGCCTCAGCCGCCTTGCCGAAAGCGATGACCTTGATCCAGCCACGGTCACCTCCCGGCTTATCCTGAGCGATGGACAACCGCACTGCGGTACCGCTCCGGATATTCAGGGGTTCGGGGTGAACCCCGAGCTCCCCCAGCAACGTGAAGTTACTGTCTGTCGTCATCATGGAAAACGTCTCCTATCTCTGGTTGAGAAGGGGAGACGCATCCTTCCCACTCGGGGAATGATGAATCTCCCCGGTGGGAAAAGGCCGAAAGGCCCGGTCGCTTGTTACCCCAGCGTCGGGCTTCTATCAGCTTCCATCCTACGCGCGCGAGACTGACACCCGCAAAGGTCGTTTCCCAGGTCGCAAACCGCTACTTCGAGCAGAAGCGATCCGCCACCATCATCAGCGCCACCATCGGCACCAGGGCGGACGCTACAACCATGCCCGCAACCACCTGCGTCAACCCAAGACCGATCACGCAGGCGCTCACGAAAACCGGCAAGGCCGTCGCCGCACATCCACCATGCTCGACAACACCATCGGCCTGACGACCCAGCGCTGCCACGAGACTCAGCAGGACGTAGCAGACTAAACCGACCCCCACCAGCGCAAGCTGCTCGAAACGCACACTGCCTTCCACGAGCGCTGTGATAGCAAGCGCGACCATCGCCCCCACCAGGGCCGCCATCGTGTGAAGACCAGGGCGCCCACGGGTCATCTGATCCTGAAGCCAACCCCAACCGTCCCGGTCGGTCGAGAACTCTGCTCGAATGTTTTCTTTCGACATCGAATCGCCTCCTTGCGACATCGCACCGCCGGCCGCGGTGCTGGCGGATCTACCGT